>PGXP01000053.1 GCA_002839205.1 Spirochaetae bacterium HGW-Spirochaetae-9 | reverse complement strand
CCTTCAGGTTTCTGTAGGAGTATACGATTGGCTCGAGATTCGCGCCCGAGAAGGTAAGCACACTTTTATCCGTCGAGTACTCATAGAGCGCGGTGAAGTCATCGAAGGGCTCCATATGCTGCAAGACCTTGATGGATTCGCCCCCATAAATGGGCATCCGTGAAAGAATTTCCATCTTGTCGAACAGGTCGTAGGTTGTCTGCTGCCGCACCGACCAGTAGGGTATTTTGACATATCCCGATACATCGGCCAGGGTATAGGCAAGCTGGCCAAGTATGGTGGTCAGTTGGGCGGCATTTTTCACGGGAAGGTGAAGAAGGAGCTCCGTGATATAATTGGGCTTGAGTTTTGCCAGGCGGGCGAGCAGCGCTGAGGCGTGGCTGTTGAAAGGCGCTAGGCTCAGAGTTCGGACATCGCGTACACTGCGGATAATGGGCTCGCCTCGCTCGAGCGTCGCCGAATCATCCTTCGAAAGGTTGGAAAACGGCTGGTTTTTCGGTGCTTCGGCTCCTGCGGCAAGCAGTAAAAGCCCCATCAGCGCGATGAGGCATGTTCGCCGAGACCCAGGCCACCCTTTCAATGCTGCTCCTTGTAGTATTCCTGGATGCGAAGGTAATCCTCGATGTAATCCACTTCGGCCCAGAAGGCGCCATCGACGTCTTTGGCGATGACAGGCCGCTCCGAGGCCATCGAATAGAGCACATCCTCCCACCACATGCCGTGGTTCTGTGTAGCGATGAGGGTTTCGAGCCTGTCGGCAAATTTTTTGACGAAACCGTTGCCGATGGTAGCGCAACCGAGATACTCCCCCGATGTCTCCTCAAGGCTGAGGGCTTTTCCGTATTTTACGATTCGTTCGCCTTCACAGAGGAATTTGTAGTCGGCCTCTTCCTTCCTGGTTGTGTCGTAGAAAAGCACAGGGCTTCGGGTTTCTTCCCGCACTATATCGATGGCACGCTCGGAGAGAAAAACATCGCCGTTCATGACAAGGAATCGGTCGGCGTCGACGAGAGTGTCCCGAGCGAACCAGAGGGAGGCGATACTATTGGTGACATCGAAAAAGGGATTTTCGACATAGTGTATAGGGCGGGAACCAAGGATCGACTTGATGATATCGCCCCGGTAGCCTAATACAATCGTTATATCTTCGATGCCTTTTTTCAGCAGAAGATCGACACTGTATTGGATAAGGGTTGTATCCTTATCCAGCGATACCGTGCATTTGGGCTTGCCGTCTATATGACGGCTGATTCGCGTTCCACGGCCCGCGGCCATCAAAATCGCTTTCATGGAGCCACCTTTCGCAATGCTTTTTCGAGTGCGTCGAGATCTTTTTCTGTCAAGTTGCCCATGTGACCGACCCGAAACACTCTGTCTCTGAGCGCCCCGCCATTGGGCGTGACGACAAGTCCATAGTCTTCCTTGAGCCTGGTGTATACGTCATACGCGGAGACACCGCTTTTCGGGCACAGGGCAGTGAGGGCATTGGATGGATGCTGGGGAAAAAGAGTATAGGGCGCGCCAGCCAAGGATTCGCGGAAATGCCCTGCAAGGTTCGCCGCTCTCTCAACCATCTCGGCGGCACCAATGAGGGCGATGTCCTGAAGCCGCCTGTGCAGCTGAAGGATGATGCCTACAGCCGGCGTGAAGGGGGTTTGCCCCCTCGTTCCGTCGGCAAGATATTTGGCAAGCCCGAAATAGTGGGATCGAACTTTTATCCGTGAGACAGACTGTATCGCCGAGGGGGCCAGTACGATGATGGAAAGTCCGGGCGCGAGCGCGAGGGCTTTCTGCGAACTGGTGATGAGCACATCGATATTCATGCTTTTCATCGAGATGGTATCGCAAAGAAATGCGCTTATCGCATCGACGATGAAGAGGAGCCCATTGGCTTTACAGATGGCGCCAATAGCCTCAACCTCGTAGAGCAGACCTGTCGAAGTCTCATGGGCATTGATCAGGAGGGCCTTGTAAGGGCGTAAATCCATGGCCCTGAGGCTGGCTGGATCGAGGGACGTGCCGGGCTCAAGGTCGATCGTATCGTAGGGAATGCCATTGTCATCGCAGATTTCGGTATAACGGTGCCCAAAACTCCCTCCCACTACAATGAGGGCTCGGTCTTGATCCGTAAGAGTATTGATAACCGCCGCTTCCATGGCACCGGTGCCCGACGCCGTAAGAAAGACAGCCCGGCTGTCTTTCGGCGCATCGGCAAGATCTTTCAGGATGCGTTCGCAGTCAAGCGTGCACTGGGAGAATTCCGGAGTCCTGAAGTATGGCAGCTGCTCACCGCCGATTTTCAGGGTTTCGGGATACATCTCCACGGGGCCTACGGTGAATAATGTCTGCGTCATATCAGTATCCTCTTCGGTTCTTTCTAGCTGGCTTCAAAGGAAAAGGCCGAGGCCGAAATAGAGTTCATAGGGAGAGTAACCATCGCGGGGACTCGGTTCGGTGAAGGACTGATTCTTGATGATGGCATCGAGATCAAAGCCTAGGCTCGCCCTGACGATAAAGGTACGCATTCGCAGCGGATAGACGAAAAATTCCAGGCCGGTGCCATACCAGACCTTGTCAGCCAGCGTCGTGCCCGACCCGCCTCCCACATACCCTAGATCCAGAAAGGGCGACATCTGCATTTCGAAGTCGAACCAATTCTTCTTGATGAGGAGATGGGTGGGAAAGTCGAAGAGTTTGACCGGCATCTCCAACGACAGGAAGGCGGCTTCCGTACCCCACAATCGGGCGGTTTTGATGCCTCTCATGTTGGTACCCAAGCTCCCTCTTGTGGAATCGGTAAAGCTGAAAAAGCCCATCGTACGGGAGTTGAAACCTATCTTTCCGCCTGACGTTGCATGGAATTGAACCGAAGCGTCCAGATCGATCGTATCGACTGCCGTGAGGAGGTTGTACTTCAAGGTGTTCGAGATGCTCGCGGAAAGCCCGTTCCGCATGTTTTCGATCCAGTCGACCCTGCCGAACGACAGACTGTGGGAAAAAGCAGGCGTCAATCCCTTCCGGTCGTTGCGCACGATGACATCGGGTCTCCAATAAAGGGAAGTGGAGATTGCCGGGCTGTAATAGATTTTCCCGAACTTGCCAGCGTTCAGACTCGTAGGAATCGCAGCAGAGAGAGAAAGCGAAGAAAGGAAAAAATAAGGATCCGTATCGGTAGAGGTGGCTTCAGGGTTGAACTGCAAGCCCTGGGAGGCCGAGAATGTCAAAGGGAATCCTGGCTCCGGGAATCGCATCCAGAATCCAATACTGGAGAGCGATGTGATGGGTCTGTCGTCCGCGTGGACGCTGAGGCTTTGGGAGGCATCGAGGCCAGCGTCATGATTGAGCAGCTTGAAGGGTATGCCGAAGGAAGTATAGCCGCCATAGGAACTCTTCCCGTCTGCGTCGCGTGTATAGTCAAGATTGAGCACGAGCGCTCGCATAGAACCGAGAAAATTGTAGTCACGCCCCCGCAGGCTGAGGAGCAGGCCGTCGTTCGTGTCGTACCTGAAATACGGCAAACCGATTATATTCCAGGAATCCGTCGTCCTGACCGTTATATCGGCGAGATAGGAGCCAGAACTCGTGGGGGATGTCGTGTACTCGATGTTCACATCAGCCAGAACACGTTCGTTCATCAAAATTTGGCGGCGTTCGGCGAGGTATTTTTCGAGGGATTCACGATCGGGAAAGGGCGTCCCGGGCTGGATGTCAGCCTTATACCTCAGTATCCGCTCCATTGTCATGCCCTTGATCAGGAACTTCACATTCCTGATCGTGTATACTTCTGCGGCGACGATTTCCTGGGTATCGGGCTGTACGGCAGGGGACGAGGCCGGAATTTCTTGGGCAAAGGTCACAATCGTCATGAAAAACATATAAAATACAACAAGAAAAGACTTTATCCTTCTATTCTTCATCCTGCCCATCTCCATGCTATGTAATTTTCGTGCTATTTTGAATATAATTATTCCTCACGGCGAGTATACCGCGATTTCGATTATTCAACAGCGGCCTCGGCTCCAGGTGGCGGCCGAAACACGCTCGCCTTTCGCTTTCAGCTTTGTGGTCCTTTGATACTTATCGGCATAATGGATGCCAGATTCAGCATATCACATATCGTGTAGCTTTTGGAGGAGGTTTCGCTGTTTGAAACCCCCAGTTGTTTGGAGCCCCCTTGAACCAACCGCAACCAATGCGCTATACTGCAAGAAATTCATCGAACGGTGTTGCATGAATCGATTATGTAGCTATTTTCGAGCGCCGTCCCCCTGAGCCCGCTTCCAGCCACCTTCGTGTGGCCCCGGTATTGATTGACCAGGTTCATGCTGTTCAAGCAAACAATATAGGATTTCCATTGGATTTCTCATCGTTCTCATTCGACCCCCGCATCATGTCCAACATAGCGCTCTCCGGCTATGAAACCCCCACGCCCATCCAGGAAAAGACGATTCCCGCCATTCTCGAGGGGCGCGACGTGCTTGGACTGGCCCAGACGGGCACGGGCAAGACGGCGGCCTTCGCACTGCCGATCCTTCAGCGCCTCATGGGCGGCGAGCGCTGCGTGCGCCGCGCCCTCGTCATTTCCCCCACGAGGGAACTGGCCGAGCAGACGCACCAGGCTTTCGAAACCCTGGGCAAGAACACGGGCTTCCGCAGCATGTCCATCTTCGGCGGGGTGACCGCCAAGTCGCAGATCAAGACGCTGAAAGGGGTTATGCCCGAGATCATCGTCGCCTGCCCGGGCCGGCTTCTCGACCTCATGGGCCAGGGATTCGTCGACCTGCGCTCCATCGAGATCCTCGTCCTGGACGAGGCCGACCAGATGTTCGACATGGGATTTCTTCCTTCAATAAAGAAGATCATCGCGGCCCTGCCCCGCGCCCACCAGACCCTGCTGTTCTCCGCCACCCTGCCTTCGGAAATTCGATCGCTGGCCAAGCAGTTCCAGCAGAACCCCGTGCGCGTGGAGATCGGCGATTCCAAGCCCGTCGAGACGGTGAGCCACTATATCAGTTCGGTGAGCCAGGGCGACAAGTACGAGGCGCTCCGCTCCGTGCTGGGCGGGATCAACGAGGGCCAGACCCTCATTTTCACCCGGACAAAGCACAGGGCCAAGAAGCTCGCCCTCCAGCTGACGAACGCGGGATACAATTCCACCTCCCTCCAGGGGAATCTCTCCCAGGGTCAGCGCGACAAGGCTATGTCGAGTTTCCGCTCGGGACGCTCCAAGATCATGGTGGCGACGGATATAGCGGCGCGAGGCATCGATATCACACAGATTTCGCACGTGATCAACTTCGACATTCCCGACACGCCCGAGGCCTACACGCACAGGATCGGCCGAACCGGACGCATGCTGAGGAAGGGCATTGCCCTCACCTTCGTGACGCCCGAGGACAAGCAGGTGCTGCGCGCGATCGAACGCTTTATCGGCGCGCCTATAGCGAGGATGCCGCTGCAGGCTGTGGGGCTGTAAGCCTTTAGGGCTTTAGAGCGATACGGCAGACGGAAAGGACCCTTCGGGGTCCTTTTTTTTATGCCGTCACAGCAATTTGACAGATTCGGGCCCAACTAGTATAGTTTTCCGATACAAGCAGCTGTTCAGGCTTCTGGAATGCTGCATCGCTGTGCTTCAAGGAGTCTGCAGCATGAAAAAGTTGATGTTAATCGCGCTCTTGGCTGTGGTGCTGTTGGCTGGCTGCGAGCTGGTTCCAAAACTTACCTTTGACGATGTGAAAGGCGAGTGGATATTTCCCAGCATCACCGATATAAAAGGTACAGACGTAAAAGATACAGGCCTGAGTGTCATGGGCGACAGCGAAGCTGCGGTAATGCTCGATATACGATGGACTACCGTCGATACTGACACTTATTTCCTATATATGGCTGATGGGAGTTTCGAGGGCACGACATTCACCGGGACTTATTGCCTCTCGGGCTT
Organism: Spirochaetae bacterium HGW-Spirochaetae-9; assembly: GCA_002839205.1. Next base: position 11,357 of record PGXP01000053.1, on the reverse strand, counting down.
TGAAGAAACTGTGTATGAAATTGTCGTGGAATTCTCCTCTGAAGATGATACGATCACCGCAGAATTCAACGGTGAGGGCGCCCTTAATGGCCTTATTTTCACCGATGGCCAAGTGAACTTGTAAAGCTGAAACAGCATTTTTTTAATGTTTCATATTTCGCTGCAAACAGAGCGGTTTTCCAAGTCTGAGCGTTATGCGATTTCTATGTATTCTTTACATTTAACTCTAAGGTATCTATAATAGGTTTACCTTATAAATTACTGCAGGAGGCCTTCATGTATGCCATCAATCTGACGTCAAAACGTTATGCGGAACTGGCTGGAAAGATCGATACGGTGATCATACCGACGGGGAGCTACGAGGCTCACGGGATGCACTGCCCTCTGGGCACGGACATACTTATTCCCGAGCGAATGTGCCAGGATCTGGAGGCGGCGGCGGGCGGCGAGTTCCTCATCGCGCCGACGGTCACGTATGGCTACACGCCGAGCCTGATGCGCTTTCCCGGCACGGTGACGATTCCCGCTGAGACGCTCATTTCCCTGTATTCCGAGATCGGTGCCTGCTTCGTGGGCTGGGGCGCGAAGAATATCGTCTTCATGAACGGTCACGGTGGCAACATCCCCGCGCTGACGATCGCCTGCGACAGGATCGCCAAAGTGGGCGGAACCGCCTTGGCCATCAGCTGGTGGGCTACCTACTCGGCCGACATCCTGAAGATCTGCGAGACCCAGGGCCACGCGGGCGAGGACGAAACCTCGGCCATCCTGGGCATTGACGCCTCGCTGGTGGACGACTCGGCGCGGAGCATCCACATGAAAAAGGCCTTCTGCATTCCCCTTTCGGGTCCCACGCAGATCGACGCGCGCTATCCCGGCGGGATGAGCGGCGATTCCACGAAGGCGACGAAGGAAAAGGGCGAAAAGCTCTACGCGATGATGCTCCAGAAAAATCTCAACTATATCCGCAGGCTGCGCAAGGGCGAGTACGCCGATCCGATCGCCTGATCAGAGGCAGAAGGCGGGTTGATAGTTAAGTCAAGAATAATACTGGAATATGATAGAAAAACGGACTTAGCTATCAACAGCCTCTGCGAATACCCGCACAAAGTTCTTGTAGGCGATTTTCTCGACATCGCTCTCGGAATAGCCGGCTTTGCCTAGGCCTTCGATGATGACCTGGGCCCACGAAGCGTCCTCGAGGCCTGAAACGAGGGGATATTCCTCACGGGTGTAGAGATACTCGCAGAAATGCAGGCCGAGGCCGACGTGGTCGACGCCGGCGGCGCCGATCATGTGCGTGAGGTGCTGCATATAGCGCTCGAGGTTGTGGTGGGCGCGATCGGCCATGGGCGCGAGGGCAGCGGGGCTGGTCATGCAGCCGATGAGGCCGCCTGAGTCGGCGATGGCGCGCATTTCCTCGTCGGAGAGGTTGCGGCCGTTGTCGTAGACTGCCTTGGCGGAGGTGTGGGAGAGCATGACGGGACGGGTGGAGGCGGCGAGGATGTCGCGCCGCGTGGCCTTGCCGGCGTGTGACATGTCGATGAGGATGCCGAGTTCGTTCATGAGGGCGACTGCCTGAAGGCCTCTTTCGGTAAGGCCTAGGGATGGGGTGCCGAGAGCCCCGCCGAGAGTGCCCAGGGCCCCGCCGCCATAATCGTTGTCGTCATTGTGGGTGAGGATGGCGACGCGCAGGCAGGCTTCGTCGTAGAGGCGCCTGATCCAGCCGAGGTCGCCCTTGGTGGGGCTCAAGCCTTCATAGCCGACGATGGCGGCAAAGCTGCCGCTCGAAAAGGCGCGGTCGATGTCGGCGGCGGTTTTGACATGGACAAGGCTGTTGCCGGCGGCCGCCACCTCGAGACGCACGGTTTCGATGAAGCGTTCGAGGTGTTCGGGCTCGGCCGTTTCGCCGGCCATCCGGCAGTCGATGAGGACAGCGCCCGCTATGCCGCCGGCCCTGATGCGCCTGAGGTGCCGCTCTTCAAGTTCGACGCAATCGTCCGGGACGCCCGCGCATTCCTTTACGCTGTGCGCTTCATGTCGCCGAACGAGATCCATGAATACATCGGCGTGCATGTCGAAGATGGGAATCATGTGTCGCCTCCGAAATGCAAGCAGAAATCACTGCGCGCTCTTGGGTAATGGTTCGTTCATTCCGTCAATTATAGAATCCCTCACCCCAGGAATGGAAAGCAAATAAAGAGTTTCCTGTATGGCTTTCCAGTCTTTTTTCGATACGTTGTTCTTAAAACCTTCAAAATCAATAAGGCTTTTATTTTCGAATTGCTTTATTCCAGTTTTCAGCTCAGCATAGAGCTCTTCATCCGAGATAATATCCAAAGTATCTTTACCCAAGAGACGGAAAAAATTTTTAACCATAATGTACCTCTGATTCAAAGGTACATTATGCAATCAAGTGAACCTTCCTGTCGATCCTGTTGGATCCCGTTATCGTGTCCTTATCTTCTACGCAAAATTCTCCTCACTATACCTCAGCGGCTATAGCTCATTATGTCGCGCTCGAAGACTTCGCGGTTCATGGAGCGCAGGAATGCCAGGGAGAACTCCTTGGCGGCCGCGTAATCGCGATAGTCCATGATGCTCGAGTTGGTGTGGATATAGCGCGAAGGAACGCCCAGGGTTATGGAGGGGCAGCCTGAGCGGGCGGTGTGGATTTCGCCCGAGTCGGTGCCGCCCAGGGCCATGAAGTACTGGAAAGGAATGTTCTTCTTTTCGGCGAGACCCGTGGCGTACATGAAAAGGCCGCGGTGGGTTATGGCCGTGCGGTCGATGTAGCGGAGGAGGACGCCCTTGCCTTGCTGGCCGAGTTCCTCGGGGTCGCCCATGTTGTCGTTGGCGGCGGAGGACTCGAAGCGCAGACCCGATTCCTCCTGGACGGTGGCGCCGATGTAGAGGTCCACGCCGAGATCTTCGTTGGCCACTTCCTCAAGGACGTCGAGGGCGAGGGCGCAGCCGAAGCGGTTGTCCCAGGCCTTGGCGAGGAGCTTTCTTCCGCCGAAGAGGGGAACGAAGGCTCCATCCACGATGATCATATCGCCGGGCCTGATTCCCGCTGCGAGGACGTCCTCGCGCGACTGGGCGCCGATGTCGATCAGCATCTGCTCGATGGCGAGGAGGCGCTTGGCCGAATCCTCAGGCAGGAGATGGGGTGGTATGGAGGCGACGGCGCCCGGAAAGCCCTGGCCGGTGAGGCTGGAATAGACGGTGACACGCTGGGCCATGATGACGTGTTCCCAGGTTCGCCCTATGGGGAAGAACTTGATAAGCCCCTTGGGGGTGATCTGTTTGACGATAAATCCGACTTCATCCATGTGCCCCGACATCATGAGGCGGGGAGCGTTGGGTTTTTTCGATTTCTTGACGGCGAAGACCGAGCCCAGGTTGTCAAAGACGAGTTCGGCGGAGTGCCGCGACAGTTCCTTCTTCATGTACTCGCGCACGCGCATTTCGTGGGCCGAAAGCCCGGGGATCTGCGTGAGGGTTCTGAATCGCTCCATCTGTTTTTCGCTGGGCACTATGCCCTGTTCCATTTTTTGTTCCATTTTATTCTCCTCTTCCTATATGAATTGTTCGGCGAATCCACAGGCCACGAAGCGACCGGGAGCCACTTCCCTCAGGGCGGGATCGGCGCTCGAACACTCGGCTTTGGCGTGCGGACAGCGGGGGGCGAAGCGGCAGCCCGGCTTGGGGTCGATGGGCGAGCTCACTTCGCTTTTGAGGATGATCCTCTCCTTGCGGGCGTTCAGCTTGGGCACGGGTATGGCCGAAAGGAGGGCGCGCCCATAGGGATGAATGGGTTTGGCGAAGAGTTCCTCGGTGGGGCCACGCTCGACGATCTGGCCCATGTACATTATGACGATGTCGTCGGAGATGTGCTTTACGACGGAGAGGTCGTGGGTGATGAAGAGGTAGGTGAGGCCGAGTTTGTCCTGGAGGTCCATGAGGAGGTTGAGGATCTGGGCCTGGATGGACACGTCGAGGGCGGAGACGGGCTCGTCGCAGACGATGAATTCGGGGTCGAGGGAGAGGGCGCGGGCTATGCCTATGCGCTGGCGTCGGCCGCCGTCCAGTTCGTGGGGGTAGGCGTCGTAGAGGCGATCGGCGAGGCCGACGGTGGTCATGAGCTCGCGCACCTTGTCTTCATAGTCCTTGTTGGACTGCACTTTGCCGTGGATTTTCAGGGGTTCGCCGATTATGGTGGCCACGGTGTGGCGCGGGTTGATGGAGGAGTAGGGGTCCTGGAAGATCATCTGCATGCGGGTGCGGAGAGCTTTTAGTTCCTTGGGGGAGGCTGTGGTCATCTCGGAGCCGTCGTACACGATGGAGCCCGAGGTGGCTTCGTGGAGGCGGACAAGGAGGCGGCCCGTCGTGGACTTGCCGCAGCCCGACTCGCCGACCATGCCGAGGGTTTTGCCCTTTTCTATATCGAAGGAGATGTCGTCGACGGCGTGGAGGCTGCCGCGCGCCGCCTGGAAGTATTTGCGCAGGTCGCGGACGCTCAGGATAGGCGCCGCGGCGCCGGCAGAGGCGCCGGCGGCGCTGGGCGTGGCCATCTTATTCGCGGGGGCTTTGATGCTGCTCATTTTGTCCTCCCTTCGGCGCCCTGGGTGTAGAGATGGCACTTCACCATGTGGCCGTCCACGTCGATGTCGACGGGGTGCTTTGTTGTGCAGATTTCGCTGGCGTAGGGGCATCGGGGGCTGAAGAAGCAGCCTTCGGGCAGGGCCGTGGGATCGGGCATGAGGCCTGGAATGGGCTTCAGGCGCTCGGCCGCGGCGCTCAAGTCGGGCAGGGAGCCGAAGAGGCCCTGGGTGTAGGGATGGAGTGCCTTGCCGAAAACCTGGTCGACCGTGCCGTACTCGACGATTTCGCCCGCGTACATGGTGGCGACCTCGTCGCAGTTCTCGGCCACGAGGCCGAGGGAGTGGGTGATGAAGAGGACGGAGGTTTCGTTGTTGCGGATGAGGGTGCGCATGAGGTCGAGAACCTGGGCCTGGATGGTGACGTCGAGGGCCGTTGTGGGCTCGTCGGCCAGGAGGAGTTTGGGATTGCAGGCGAGGGCCAGGGCGATGACGACGCGCTGTTTCATGCCGCCGGAGAACTGGTGGGGGTATTCCTTGGCCCGTTCGGCAGGGATGCCGACGGTTTCCAGCATGGTTTCGGCGCGCTTCCAGGCTTCTTCCTTGCCCAGGCCTTCATGCTTGAGGACGGTTTCGGCGATCTGCTCGCCCACGGAAAGGACGGGATTGAGGGCCGTCATGGGGTCCTGGAAGATCATCGCCACGTCCTTGCCGCGCATGTCGCGCAGCTCGTGCCGCGACATGGAGAGGACGTCCTTGCCAGCGAACTTTATCGACCCTGAGATGATCTTGCCCTGGGGGCCGCGGATCATGTTCAGGATGGACAGGGCAAGGGTGGTTTTTCCGGCTCCCGTCTCGCCGACGAGGCCGAGGACCTTGCCGGGGATGAGGTCGAGGCTGAGCCCGTTCACCGCGCGCACCGTCTTCTTGTAGGAATAGTAGCGGACCTCGAGGTCCTTTATCTCAAGTATTTTATCCATGGTGTCCGCCTAGCGCTTGAGTTTGGGATCGAGGGCGTCGCGCAGCCCGTCGCCGATGAGGTTATATGCCAGCACCGTGAGGAGGATGGTGAGGCCCGGCGCGAAGAGGAGATGGGGCGCGTACTGGATGAATTCCCTCGCTTCGGAGAGCATGTTGCCCCACTCGGGCTTGGGCGGGAGGATGCCGAGGCCGAGGAAGGAGAGGGAGGCCGCCCAGTTGATGGCCGAGCCCACGTTGAGGGTGGACTGGACGATGAGGGGGGCGGTGATGTTGGGCAGGATATGCTTGAGCACGATCCTTAAGTCGCTGGCGCCCACGCAGCGGGCGGCTTCGACGAACTCCTGGTCTTTCACCGTGATGATGGATGCCCGAACGATGCGTATGTAGCCGGGGATCATCGAGGTGGAGATGGCTATGAGAAGGTTGAAGAAGGAGTTGCCCAGGGCGGCCACGATGGCGATGGCGAGGAGTATCGTCGGTATGGAGAGGAGGATGTCGGTGGCGCGCATGATGAGGGTGTCGAAGAGGCCGCCTTTGTATCCCGCCAGGGCTCCAAGGATGCCGCCCGAGAGGATGGAGATGGCCACGGTGGCGAAGCCGATGATCATGGACACGCGGGCGCCGTGGACGATGCGGCCCAGGATGTCGCGGCCGTAGTTGTCCGACCCCAGGATGAAGGTGTGCTCGATGTCCTTTTCATGGTAGTAGACGAGGCCCGACTCGCCCGGCTTAAGGAGGGCGTTCTCCAGGGAGTTGGAGGTGACGAAGTCGTACTCGTAGAAGAAGTCGGCGAAGATGGCCACGAGAGCGAAGGTGATGACGAGAGCCAGGCTCACGACGGCGAGCTTGTTGCGCGAAAGTTGGCGCCAGAACTGGCCGAAATTCTTCGCCGAACGGCGCAGGAAGCGCCTGAAATTGGAATTGTAGGCGGCGGTGGTTGCTGCGGTAGTTGCGGTGCTGCTCATGCCCGGCTCCTTTGGACGGCTGGCTTGGCCTTTTTCCTGCCCATCGTTGTCTTGATCCTCGGATCGATGAAGCCATAGAGGATGTCCACCACGAGATTCATGATGGTGAAGGTTAAGGCGACAAAGCATACCGAGCCCAGGATCTGCGGCGTGTCCTTCTGGTAGATGGCGTCGACCATGATTGTGCCGAGGCCGGGATAGGAGAAGATTTTCTCGGTGAGGACGGCCCCTCCCAAAAGGTGGCCGAACTGGAGGCCGGCGACCGTGATGACGGGGATGAGGGCGTTCCTGAGGGCGTGCTTGAAGATGACGACTTTTTCATCCATGCCCTTGACGCGGGCTGTGCGGATGTAGTCCTGCTCCATCACCTCGAGCATCGAGGACCGCGTCATGCGCATGATGATGGCCATCGAGTACATGGAGAGAGTGACGATGGGGAGGACGAGGGAGATGAAGTTGCCGGGGCTGGACATGGCCGGGAAGATCCTCAGGTTGTTGGCGAAGGTGTAGATGAGGACCATGGCCGCCCAGAAGACAGGCATCGAAGCCCCCAGGAGGGCAAAGACCGTGAAGAACATGTCCATGAAGGAGTATGGCCGCGTGGCCGCGAGGATGCCGATGGGCACCCCGAGGATGATGGCGAAGAAGAGGGCTCCCGAGGCGAGGACAAGGGTATTGGGAAACGAGCTCAGGATGAGTTCGAATACGTTTCTGTTGGAGATGTAGGACCGGCCGAGATCGCCGAAGAGGAGGCCCTTGTAGCCAAAGGTGGCGTTCTTGTAGCCGAAGAGAAAGTGGAAATACTGGACGATAAAGGGCTTGTCCAAGCCCATGTCGGCCTTCATCTGCGAATAGGCGGCAGGGGAGGCGTTGGGTCCCAGCATCATCTGGGCCGGGTCGGAGGGCGTGATATACATCAGCGAGAAGACGATCAGCGTGACGCCGAGGAGCACGGGTATCAGCATAAGGATACGCCGCAGGAAATATCTGCGCATGGTTGTTCCCTTCCGGGTGGGGTTCCTCAAGGAGGGGGTGAGGCCGGTCGACCTTTCGGTTGCCCGGCCCCTCCCTCACCGAAGGAAAATTCTAGACGTCAGAACTGCTTGGTAAGCAGATGGAGATCCACGAGTTTGGTGCCGAAGATGGCCCTGTCGATGTTGCCAACCCTGGGATGGGTTCCGAAGATGACGTTTTCGTACACCATCGGGAAGTATGGCTTGTCGGTCATGAGCTGTATCTGCACCTTGTCGTAGGCGGCCTTGCGCGCCTTCTGGTCGGCGGTGTAGCGGCCGAGAGCGATGTTGGCATTGACGATGTCGTTGTTGTAAACGGCGCCGTTCATGCCGGTTCCGATCGATTCGCCGTTGTAGATGATGCAGGTGTAGTCGGGGTCGCCCGTGGGGGTGAACCAGCCGGTGACGACCATGTCGTAGCCTTCATCGCCCGTCTTGCTCATCTGGATGATCTGGGCGTTGACCTGGGGCACTACCTTGATGAGGTCGATGCCGAGGGTGGTCTTCACCTGGTCCTTGATGTTGTTGGCGATCTTCACGCGGTCGGTGATGTTGCCGACGGCGAGGATGATGCTTTCAGGGGTGAGCTTGGCCCTGAATTCGGGGGAGAGGGCGGCGAACTCGGCCTTGGCCTTTTCGCGGTCGAAGTACCAGGATTTCTCGGAGAAATCAGTGAAGGGGGTGCCTTCAGGGGAGCCCTGGACGTAGCCGAGGAAGCCGGGCTGCATCATCTGGTTGGCCGGTTTGGCCTGGCCATTGAAGAGGTCGACCTGTCGGATGAAGGGGATGGGGTTGATCGAGTGGAAAATCGCCCTTCTGAGCTTGGTGGAATCGAGTTCTTCATACTTGCCGGTGAGGTCGAGCTTGCCGTTGCGTTTCTGGCCGACCTTGGCCGAGTTCATGTTGAACACGCCGTACCAGATCGTGAGACCGGGCTTCGCGGTGATGTTGACGCCAGCGCGCTCGATGGCCGCGAGGTCGAGCTTGGAAAGGTTGAATGCCATGTCGACTTCGCCGGTGATGAGGACGTTGTTGACCTGGGGCTGCTCGGACATAGCCCTGAACTGGATGTTCTTGAAGGCGACCTTGCTGACATCGCCCCACCAGGCGTCGTTGCGGGTGAGGTTGACTTCCTGGGGATTGGGGAAGGAGACGAACTTGTAGGGGCCGGTTCCGGTGACGATCTTGGTGCCATAGTCGGCGCCCGCGGATTCCGTGGTCTGGCTGTCCTCGATGCCGGAGCAGTAGTGGGCGAGGATGTTGAGGGCGGGGCCATAGGCGGAGGGGGTCATGTACTTGGCGCGGTCAGCCCAGGAGGTGAGGGGGATGGTGGCGTACTCAGGATCCCTGAGTCTGCCCCATACGATCTTGACGGTGTAGGTATCCACTTTTTCCACCGAGAGGATGGAGGAGAACATCGACTTGGAGCTCGACTTGGGGTGATGGAGAATGCGGTTGAAGGAGAAGACGACGTCGTCGGCATTGAAATCATTGCCGTTGTGGAACTTGACGCCCTTGCGGAGTTTGATGGTGTACGTGGTGCCGTCCTTGGAAACAAGGCCGTTCTCCATCGTGGGGATGACCTCGGCCAGTCCGGGATAGAACTGGTAGTCGGGGGTCATGTTGACGAGGGTTTCGTTGATCTCGCGCATCACCTGTGCCTCATTGAGGGTGGTGTAGATGTTCGGATCGAGGGGCTGGGGCGCAGCGGCCAGGACGAAGACGAGGGTGTCTGCGTCGCGGTTGCGCAGGGTTGGGCCTTTGGCTCCCTGGGCGAAGGCAAGGCTGCCTGCCACGAGGGCGATGACCAAGACTGCCATGAGTTTTTTCATGCTGATTTCCTCCCTTGGAAACAGTGAATGTGAAAGACCGCTATGCGGTCTGTGATGCACGACATATCAAGCCTTCTCCCCTGCCGCCTGTATGGAGGCGTAACCATCCAGCTGCATGGTGAGCGTTTGGCTGCGGACTTCAATCGAAGTATCCTTGGAGCCGAGAAAGACGGTGTGGATGAGTATGTTCAGGATGGACACGAGGCCGACATAGGAATTGGAGAGGAGGAGGGAGTTGGTGTCGCATTTGACGACGCGGTCGGCCATGGAGTAAATGGGGCACATGGCCGAATCGGTAAAGAGATTGAGGGTTCCGCCGATGGTCTTAACCACTTTGGCGACATGGCGTATCTCTTCGGAATAAGGCGGAAAGGTGAGTATGAACATGACGTCCTCGGCGGTGAAGGCGCGGAGGCGGGGCGTGTAGTCCGAAACCGAGCCTGAGATGATGGCGACGTCTTTCTTGATCGAGCTCAGGAGGGGATATTCGAAGGTTCGGGCGAGGTGACCCGAGGCCCCGAAGCCGCAGATAAAGATTCTCCGCGCACTGCGTATCGACTCGGCCATGCCCTGGAGGTCGGGTATCTTGATATTGTCGAAGGTGTTGCGGAGATTGTTCACTTCGTTGAGAAAGAGCTTCTGCATGCGCTTTTCCTCAGGCAGAAGGTCGAGTTCCCTGAGGGCTATTTTTTCGTAAGGGCTGAGGCGATGCTTTATTTCGTCCTGGATTTCATGCTTGAAACTCTGGTAGCCATCGAGCTCGAGGCTCTTGGCGAAGCGCACGAGGGAGGCGTTGCTGACGCCTATGGCCTTGCTGATCGTGTAGATCGAGGCGAAAGCCACGCTCTGCTCATGATCGAGGATGTAGGACCCTATCTTCCTGAAATTGGGGGCCATTTCGGGAAGCTCTTTCTTGATCTTGTCGAGTATCATCCTGCTCGGACCTTTATCGTTCGACGTGAAACTAATGTTTCTCAAGTCTTACATGCCGAAACTGTGGTGTCAAGCAGGAATTCGCGAACATCGTGAAAATTCTCAGGCGGGGAAGGCTCTCACGCGAATACGACGCATACGGGCGTTGGCACTGCCTGGCTGAGGCCCGTATACCCGAGCCTTCCCGTACCTTGGTCGATCGAGAACAGCACGAGAGTATCCGTATCCTGGTTGGCGGCGACAAGCCAGGAACCCGAGGGGTCTATGGCGAAGTTGCGCGGGACCCCTCCCCGCGTCGACTCCACTCCCTCGAACCGCAAGAGGCTTGAATCCCGATCTATGGAGAATACCGCTATGGAGTCCTGGCCTCGGTTGGACGCGTAGAGCCAGGCTCCTGTCGGATGGATCTTGATATCGGCGCAGCTGTTCGCCCCGGAAAGGCCTTCGGGGAGCGTGGAGAGCGTCTGCGCCGGGTCGATCGCCGCGGAAGATCCCGCGTCCACGCCCATACCAGCGCCCGCGCGAGGGTCCCCGCTCTGCTCGAGGTCGTATGCGGACACGGAGGAGGAGAGTTCGTTCACCACGTAGGCGAATCTGCTCGAGGGATGGAATACGACCTGGCGCGGACCAGCCCCTCTTGGAGCCCGCAGAGAACCGCCGCGTTTGGGGGCCAGCGATCCGGAGGCCGGATCGAAATCGTAGGCGACTACCATGTCCAGACCCAGGTCGGGAACGTAGAGGGTCTTGTTGTCGCTCGAAAAGATCGTGGAATGGGCGTGCGGACCCTTCTGGCGCAGGGGATCTGGCCCCGAGCCCTCGTGCTGGACGCGGGTCGCGGCGGGACCCAGGCTCCCGTCGGGGAGGACGGGGAAGATGGCGATGGACCCCGACATGAAATTGGCCACGGCCGCCCATCGGCCGCTTTTATCCAGCTCAACGTAGCAGGGATCGGTGCCCCAGGTAGGATGGAGATTGAGAAAATCCAGGCGTCCCGAGGCGGAGTCGAAGGAAAAGGAGCTCAAAGTCCCGCCC
>PGXP01000052.1 GCA_002839205.1 Spirochaetae bacterium HGW-Spirochaetae-9 | reverse complement strand
CGTCGACGCCCAGAAGGCCGGCTACCTTTTCGCCGCTTCTTTTAAGCAGCAGCTCCATGTCGACAAAATTGCCCGAAGCCTCGGCCATCGCCGTCGCGGCTTCGGGGCGCACCCTGCTGCCCCCGAACGAGGTGAGGGTTCCTGACGCGTTGATAATCCTCGGCAAGCCCAATTCGCTCCGGTAGTCTTTTCCACTCATGAGTGCCCCCTTGCGCAAGTATCGGCCAGGTATCCGGAAAAGGTCAATGGTTATTATTAAATTGGAATCATGTTTCATTTTTGCTGATTATTCTTGACATATCAGCGTATTGCGGTGAGACTGTAATCAGTTATGAGTGCCAAAAAAACATCGGAAAAAGCGGGAACGACGGATAAATCCATCTCCGCCGTCGTGCGCACGATGGCTGTGCTTGAAGCATTGTCGGAAGGCGGATTCTTCTCCTTTGAAACCCTGTCTGAACGTGTCGGCTTGGCCAAGCCCACGCTCTTCAGATTTCTGAAAACACTGAAATCGCTCGGCTATGTATCGCAGAGCGAGGATTCCAAATACTCACTCAGCCTGAAAATGCTCAATGTGGGCTCGAAAGCCCTGGAATCGATGGATCTGTGCGAAGTGGCGAGGAATGTGATCAAGCGGCTGGCGACTCACTTCAATGAAACCGTCCATCTCGCGATCATGGTGGACGAGAAAGTGGCCTACATCCAGAAAGTGGAATCCAAGTACACAATCCGCATGTATTCCACGATAGGAAAGCAGGCACCGCTCTACTGTACCTCGCTGGGGAAATCGCTTCTCGCGTGGGCTCCGAACCAGAAAGACATCATCGAGCGGATCAATCTCATCCCCTACACGAAGAACACTATCGTCACCATGAAAAATCTTGAGCTTGAATTGGCAAAAACACGTGAACGCGGATACTCGTTGGACGACGAGGAACATGAGTCGGACATCCACTGCATAGGAGCACCCATCTTCGATTACTCAGGCGCTCCCGTCGCCGCGCTCAGCGTGGCGTGGCCGAACTTCCGCTATAACGCGGCCAAGGAAAAGCAGAACGCTCTCATAATAATCAAGGCTGCCAATGAAATATCTCATTTGATGGGGAACCAACGCCGATGAACCACGTGAAAAATTCTAAAATCCTGCCTTCGCCGGCCCTGCTGTTCTATGAAGATGCGATCCGGGAGAATTTCGCCGAGGCGGTGAGGATAGCAGGATCGCCGGAACGCCTGCGCCCGCACATCAAAACGCACAAGACAGCGGAAATCGTAAGCATCGCGATGTCGTTCGGCATCACGAAATTCAAGTGCGCAACCATCGCTGAAGCCGAGATGCTCGCCAGAACCGGCGCCCTCGATATCTTCGTCTCGTATACCCTCGTCGGCAGGAATGCGGAGCGCCTCGTCGAACTGGCGGTCTTGTATCCCAAGGCAAAATTCTCCGTGCTTGTCGACACCATCGAGCCTGCACAGAGCATCGAGCGGCTGGTTGCCTCGGCCGGCATAAAAATGGGCGCATACCTCGATCTGGACGTGGGGCAGCACCGTACAGGGGTAAGTCCCGGGCCTGATGCCGAGGCGCTTTACAGGTGTATCGCTTCATGTCGCGGCTTATACCCTGCAGGGCTTCATTGCTATGATGGCCACAACCATCAGCACGAGTACAGTGAACGCATGGCCGCAGCGAAATATTGCTATGGGCTCATGGAATCCTTCCGCGATCAGCTTCTGAGGGCTGGATTGTCCGTCCCTGAGGTAGTCATCGGGGGTACGCCCACCTTCCCCTGCTATGCAACGATGGAAGGTATCATCCTCTCGCCTGGCACTTGCTTCCTGCAGGATTACAGCTACGCGTCGAGCTTCCCCGATCTAAGCTTCAGGAATGCCGCACTGCTCTTTACCCGCGTCATCAGCCGGAACGTACAACGTGGCACGTTTACCCTTGACCTCGGCTACAAGGGGATTTCTTCCGATCCTCAAGGGCTCCGCGGGCGCATTCTCGACCAGGAAGGAGCCGAACCGGTGCTGCAGAACGAAGAGCATTGGGTCTTCACAACCCCTCTGAAGGGACTGCCTGAAATCGGCGACGAGGTGTTTGTCATTCCCACCCATATATGCCCGACGGTGGCCCTCTACGAGCGAGCCCATATCATCGACAAGGAAGGACAGTGTTATACCGAATGGAAAATAGCCGCGCGGGACAGAAGCATCGGCATCTAGCAAGCCCTGCCAGTTTTGCGGGTCTGAATGATTTTCAAAGAGGAGATATCTATGAATGCGATCGAAAACCTTAAGAAAGCGGGATATGCGATTCCGGAACTGCCTCCCTTGGGAGGTCTCTATATGCGCGTCAGGCGCGTCGGCAATCTGGCCTTTGTGTCCGGCCAGGGCTGCACCGTGAAGGGCGAACCCGTATTCAAGGGTAAGCTTGGCGCCGCTATCAGCCTGGAACAGGGGCAGGAGGCGGCACGGATCTGCGTGCTCAACGCGCTGGCCGTGCTGCAGGATTCCCTCGGTTCACTGGACAAGGTGAAGAACGTTATCAAGGTGCTCGGATTCGTGGCCAGCGCTCCTGGCTTCAACAGCCAGCCGGCGGTGATCAACGGCTGCTCACAGCTGCTCATCGACGTGTTCGGCGACGCGGGCAGGCACGCTCGTTCAGCCATCGGCACCAATGAGCTGCCTGGCGACATTCCCGTGGAAATCGAATTCATCTTTGAAGTTGAATGAGGAGGGCGTACATGGATACCGTATTTGGTGACGATCGTGTGAAGAAATTGAGGGCCAAGGGCCTTATCGCAGTGATGGTTATCGAGGATGCCGCCGACGCCCTGCCCGTGGCGCGAGCCCTGGTGGAAGGCGGGATCACGGCCATGGAACTGACGCTTCGCACGCCCGCAGCCCTGGATGCGCTCAAACGTATTGTGAATGAGGTGCCTGAAATGATGGCGGGGGTAGGAACAATACTCACGCCCGAACAGGTGCATACGGTGGCATCGATGAAAGCCGACTTCGGCGTTTCTCCGGGACTGAACAGACGCGTGGTGGAGGAGGCTATAAAGATCGGTTTGCCCTTCGCACCCGGTTTTTCCACCGCTTCGGAAATCGAAGGCGCCATCGAGCTTGGCTGCCGTGTGCTGAAGTTTTTCCCTGCCGAAAACATGGGGGGCCTGAAGTACTTGGATGCGGTGAACAATCCCTATGGCTTTCTCGGATTGCACTACATTCCCTTGGGCGGCCTCAATATGCAGAACCTCGCAAGCTGGCTGGAGAAAGACTACATCCTGGCCGTCGGAGGTTCGTGGATAGCGCCGAAAAACCTCATCAAGCAGAAGGCATGGGGTACGATACGGGATAATGCCCTGCAGGCGATGAAAGTTTTCCACGATGTGAGAGGATGATTGAAGATGAGCGAATTCGTCACCTTCGGTGAAATAATGGCCAGGATCGACATGCCCCTCAAGAAGCGATTCAGGCAGGCTCTGCCCGGCAGTGTCGATATCAGCTTTGCGGGAGCCGAGGCCAACGTCGCGGCTTTTCTGTCCTATGGCGGCCGAAGCGCAGCCTTTGTCACCGCCATGCCCAAAAACGATATCGCCGAAGCATGCATCGGGGTTCTGCGTGCTATCGGAATCGAGACGGGGCATATTGTCAGAACGGAAGAGGGAAGGCTTGGCACCTACTATGTCGAAGAAGGGGCGAATCAGCGGCCGAGCAAGGTGATCTACGACAGAGGCTGGTCTTCCATAAGCCTGACTCCTCCCGCCAGCTATGCCTGGGATGAAATTTTTACGGGCGCCCGATGGTATCATTTTACCGGCATAACGCCGGCGCTCTCCCGCATCGCCGCCGATGCAATGATCACGGCCGCGAAAACGGCCAAGAGCAAAGGCCTCAGCATTTCCTGCGATTTGAACTTCAGGAAGAATCTCTGGAAATGGGAAAAGGGGAGGGCGTCCACCGATCTGGCCAGCGCCGTGATGAAGGAAGTTCTGCCCTACGTCGACATCCTCATCGGCAACGAAGAGGACGCCTCCGATGTGCTCGGCATTAAAGCGGGCAACACCGATGTAACCTCGGGAAGCCTGAGCATAGGGAGTTATCCCGATGTAGCCGCGAAGATAATCGCCATATTCCCGAACATCAAAAAGGTGGCATTCACCCTGCGCGAAAGCGTCTCGGCCAGCCACAACCGCTGGGGAGCCATGCTCTATGACGCCGCGTCAAAGAAGGCATTTTTAGCGCCTGAATCGGAAGGAAAGTACAGCCCCTACGAGATAACCGACATTGTCGACAGAATTGGCGGCGGCGACTCGTTCTCCGCGGCCCTCATCTATGCGTTGAGCACTGCCGAACTTTCAGCCGATTCGGCAGCGGTGCGTTTCGCGGCAGCGGCGAGCTGCCTGACCCATTCCATCAGGGGCGATTTCAACTACTCCAGCGTCGATGAAATACTCGCCTTGATGAGGGGCAACGCATCAGGACGGGTAGTGCGATAGGTGGCTATCGATAATCGCGCAGCTTATGTGCGACACCGCACAGATCGTTTCCAACTCCCGAATTATTCTTGTATAAGAGTCACTGGACGGGAGGGCGGAGCGATGGTAACACAATCGATGGTTTTGACGAATATGATCATTGCGGTAGTGGCCTTTGTTTCAAGCCTGGGGCTCTGGGCTTGTTCCAAGGCAGTGGAAAACAAAAAAGGATTATAGGTTTTTAAGGTCGCGGATTCGATCCTGAACGAGGGCGTCGCAGCGCTCGTTGTCGGGCACGCCAGCGTGACCTTCGACCCAGTGAAATTGGGCGCCGCTCGATAAGGCGAGAGAATCCAGCTCTTCCCAGAGTTCGCGGTTCTTCACGGGTTTTTTGTCCGCCGTCTTCCAGCCGTTGCGCTTCCAGCCTGAAACCCATTTGGTGACGCCGTTACGCACGTACTGGGAGTCGGTAAAGACGAGAAGAGGGGCTTTGACCCAGGACGCGCCGCTGGCTTGGCCTTCGACCATCCGCCCGGCCATAAAGCGGAGGGCTTCGATGACAGCCCGCAGTTCCATGCGATTGTTGGTGGTATCGGCCTCATAACCAGAGTCCTCGCGGAGTCTGTCGCCGTAGCGCATGACATAGGCCCAGCCACCCGGGCCGGGATTGCCCGAACATCCGCCATCGGTGTGTATGATGATTTCCTGCACGGCCACACTATGGCAGAAACGCGTGAAATTGACTACGGGCGGCTGGGTTATACGCTGCCATAGGCCTCTTCATATTGTCTTTCATGCTCCAGATAGTTACACTTCCTAGATATGTTCAAGGAATATCGCTCCATACTACCGTATCTAAAAAAACACAAGCTCAACTACATCGTAGGCATTTTCTTCCTCATCGTCGTCGATGGGGCTCAGGTTTTGATACCGCGCTTCATCAAACAGGCTGTCGATATCATCGCGAGCGGGAATTTTTCCCTGTCGGCTGTCATCGAGCCTGCCCTGTGGATGATGGGCATCGCGGCCTTTATCTCGATCGGACGATTCCTGTGGCGGTACTTTATCATAGGTGCCTCGCGACAGATCGAAACGGAGATGAGGGACAGGCTCTTCGGTCATTTCATGGAGATGTCGGCCGGATTCTACCAGGCCAACAAGACGGGCGATCTTATGGCCAGGGCGACGAATGATATGAACGCCGTGCGACAGTCGGTAGGGATGGGCTTTGTCTCCTTCGTCGATGGCATTTTCATGTCATCGATGATTCTCATCGCCATGATTGCGGGGAATTCCTCGGTCGCACTCTATACGATTATCCCTCTGCCTCTGATAACCATCCTCATGTTCTTTTTTGGCAAGCTCGTGGGCGGGCAATTCAAGCGCGTGCAGGAGGTTTTCTCCAAGCTCTCCGATATAGCCCAGGAAACCTTCGCCGGCATGCGGGTGGTGAAGTCTTTTGTCAAGGAAAAGCATTTTTCTGGAAAATTTTCCGAAACGAACGATCTTTATCGCGATGCCTCGATGGATCTGGTGAAGACCTTCGGTTTCTTCTTCCCCCTCATCGCCTTTCTCGCTGGCCTGAGCACGGTGATCCTCCTTGTGGCGGGAGGCAATTCCGTCATCAGAAACACGATGAGTCCCGGCGACATCATCGCCATGATCTCCTACCTCGAGATGCTCGTGTGGCCTCTGATGGGGGCGGGTTTCACCGTCAATATCATCCAGCGAGGCGCGGCGAGCCTGAAGCGCATCAACGAGGTGCTCGACACGAAGAGCGAGATCAAGGTTGTGGACAATCCTCTCATGGAGGTACCCTCGGGCGACCTGGAAGTGCGGAATCTCGATTTTACCTTTCCCGGCGCATCGAAACCGGCGCTTTCCGCTCTTTCGTTCCTGGTTGAGGATGGATCGACTCTGGGTGTTTTGGGCAGAGTCGGAAGCGGGAAGTCCACCCTGCTCAAGGTGCTGCCTCGCCTCCTCGATCCCGGGGAGGGAAAGATTTTTATTGGCGGCCAGGATATCTGCGCATATTCCCTGGCTTCGCTGCGCAAGGCCTACGGTTTTGTGCCCCAGGAATCATTCCTGTTTTCGGCGACGGTGAAGGAAAATATTTTGTTCGGCATGCCTGAACTGAGCCAGGAGCGCTTTGAAGAAATAGCCCGAATAGCCTCCCTCGAGCGGGATGTGAGGCTCTTTCCCAAGGGTTGGGATACCATCGTCGGCGAGCGGGGGCTTACGCTTTCGGGTGGGCAGAAGCAGCGCATTGCGATTGCGCGCGCTATCTCCCTCGATCCGCGGATTCTCGTCCTGGACGACGCGCTTTCGGCTGTCGATGCGGAAACCGAGGAGAAGATTCTGCAGAACCTTCTCACGGAACGAAAGGGGAGGACGAACATCATCGTGTCGCATAGGGTTTCAACCTTGCGGCATGCGGACAGGGTCCTCGTGCTGAAGGACGGAGCCATGATCCAGATGGGAAGCCATGAGGAGCTTCTGAAAGACAAGGATGGCTTCTATGCCGAGATAGCCGGCCTGCAGGAGCTGGAGGCCGAGGTTGTGGCTGTGCCGGTGAGCGCTGGCGAAGCGCCGGCGAACGCTGCGGGCGGGGGGAAATAGTCATGGCCGAATTTTTTGAAACCGACGATGTGACGAAGGGCTATGACTCGACAATATCGAAGCGGATTCTCTCCTACATCAAGCCGTACAAGCTGATCACGGTGCTGGCTTTTCTGGCCCTGGTGGTGAGCACGGCAGGGGAACTGTTGAGTCCTGTTATCCTGCGGAGAGCTATCGATGACGCCTTGATGCGTTCCTGGTACGGGGTTTCGGCCGAGCTCAAGGGTACGGAGGCGGGGAGGGCGCTCAAGCTTTCCGAGGATGATCCTGTTGTCGAGGGAATGGTCTATATAAAGACGTCCAGGCTTTCGGGCTTGAGCGCCGCCGAGAGGCGGCGCCTGGTGGCCGAGGGGCTTTTCCTGCCCGAAGAGGTCTATCTTTTCACGGTCGAGGGGGATTGGGCCGTCATTTCGGTGGAAAAGCTCAGAGCCTTGCCCGCCGCCGAGGCGGCGGGCCTGCGCCGTGCCGACCTGGCCCTCATCGCCCGCTATGCAGCCACCCTTCTCGCAATCCTGTCGGCCATCCTCATCTCCACCTTCGGCATGGTCTATTTTTCCAATCTGCTCGGGCTCAAGATCATGAAAGACTTAAGGATGCAGCTTTTCAACCATGTCCTCACCCGCTCGATGTCCTACCTTTCGAGGCAGCCAGTCGGCCGCCTCGTCACAAGGCTTACGAGCGATGTTGAAACCATCAACCAATTCTTCACCGACGTCCTCTCCGCCTTCATCAAGGACGCTTCCATCATGGTCGGTGCCGTCGCCGTTCTCTATTTCTTCGACTGGCGCCTCGCCCTCGTGGTGACGATCAGCATCCCCATAGTCCTCTTCATCTCGAATATAGCCCGCAAGAGGGCGAGGGATGCCTTCCGCAGCCAAAGGCAGTGGACAAGCAAGGTCAACTCCTATATCGCCGAACACCTCTCCGGCATCGACGTGGTCAAGCTCTTTGTGAAGGAAGAGAGCGCCAAGGCAGAGTTCGCCATCTACGACGCCTCGCTGAAGAAGGCCAACCTCGGCGAAATGTACGTATTCGCCACCTTCAGGCCTATCGTCGATTTTCTCGCCACCTTCACCACAGCCCTCGCCCTCTGCGTGGGCGCGGCTTTCTATCTCTCCCATTCGATTTCGCTCGGCACCCTTATCGCCTTCGTCAACCTGATTGGGATGTTCTACTCCCCCATCAAGGACCTGGCCGAAAAGTACATCCTCCTTCAGAGTGCCATGGCGGGCGGGGAGAGGATCTTCAACCTCCTCGATGCCGACGAGATGATACGCAATACGCCCAAGCTACCGATGCCCGACAAGATCCGAGGCCACATCGAGTTCGACAAGGTCTGGTTCGCCTACAAGGAAGAGGACTGGGTGCTCAAGGATCTTTCCTTCACCCTCGAGCCTGGCAAGATGGTGGCCATAGTGGGCTACACGGGCGCGGGCAAGACGACAGTAGCCAATCTCGTTACCCGTTTCTGGGATATCCAGAAGGGCGAGATCCGAATCGACGGCTATCCCGTGCGCGATCTTCCCCTCCACGGATTGCGAAGCGCCATCCAGCCCGTGCCTCAGGATGTCTTCCTCTTCTCGGGCACCATCGAGGACAACATCCGCCTCGGTGAGACGGTCACGGTGGAGAGGATGAAGCTGGCGGCCGAGGCTGTCCATGCCAGCGAGTTCATCGAAGCTCTCCCCGAGGGCTATAAGACCCACCTGGCCGAAGGGGGTTCCAACCTCTCACAGGGCCAGCGCCAGCTTCTCTCCTTCGCCC
>PGXP01000051.1 GCA_002839205.1 Spirochaetae bacterium HGW-Spirochaetae-9 | reverse complement strand
ACAGCCTCTCCGAGGGCCTGATCAACAGGGGCATCCCGCTCGAGGAACGCGTCAAAAGGATAAAGGACCTCCTCGAGCTCGTGGGCATAAGCTATTCCTACAGGAACCGCTATCCCCATGAATTCTCGGGGGGCCAGAAGCAGCGCATCGTGATCGCGAGAGCCCTCTCCATGGAGCCCGAATTCCTCGTCCTGGACGAGCCCGTTTCCAACCTGGACGTGTCTATCCAGGCGCAGATCATCAATCTTCTGTCAGATTTGAAGGAGAAATTCTCCCTGACCTACCTTTTCATCTCGCACGACCTTAACCTCGTGTCCTACATGTGCGACACTATAGGCGTGATGTTCAAAGGGAAGATCGTGGAAGAGGCGCCCTCCGAAATCCTCGTCTCGAGTCCGAGGCATCCCTATACCCGGCGCCTGATCTCCTCGATTCCCGGCGGCTCCCAGCGCGCCGGATCCCAGGGCTTCGAGCAGGAGGAGGAGTCGGCCGAGACCTTGGCGGCGCGGCTCGCTTCGAGAAAATCCTCCCCCGGATGCCCCTATTATCCCTTCTGTCCCCTCGGAGACGGCGAGTGCACCTCGTCGGCTCCTTCGCTTCGGGAACTCGCTGGAGGACACGTCGTGTCCTGTCATAAAGTGTGACCGGCCGAAAGTCGGTACCTACAAGGAGTAAGACATGAAGAACAGAATCGTCCTGAGTCTGCTGGTCCTGGCGCTTGTGTTCGCGTCGGCCGGCAACGCCTTCGCCCAGGGTTCAGGCATCATGAATTTCGGGCTCTCCGGCAACCCGGACACCCTGGATCCGCACAAGACTTCGGGCACCCTCACATTCCAGGTGCTCAAGAGCTTCTATGACACCCTCGTCGAGCCCGACACCACGGGCAAGCTCGTTCCCGCCCTCGCCGAGAGCTGGACCGTATCGGCGGACGGCCTCACCTGGACCTTCAAGCTCAGGCAGGGCGTCGTCTTCCACAATGGCCAGACCTTCAGCTCAAAGGACGTCAAGGCTACCTTCGACAGGATCAAGGCAGAGGCTGTCGCCTCCCCCAAGAAGAGCGAGTTCGCGCCGATAAAGATCATCGCGACTCCCGACGCCTCCACCGTCGTCTTCACCCTCGCCTCTCCCTACGCTCCCCTCCTCGCCAGCCTCGCCTCGGGCTGGGGCGCCATCCTCCCCTCCGGCCTTATCGAGTCGGGTCACAACTTTGCCTCCGAACCGGTGGGCACAGGCCCCTTCAAGTTCGTGAAGTGGGTGCGCGACAACAAGATCACCATGGCCAGGAATGACCACTACTGGATGAAGGGTCTGCCCAAGCTCCTCGCCATCGAGTTCAACATCGTCCCCGAGCGCGCCGTCCAGGTTCAGGGTCTCCTCTCCGGCGCCATCGAGGCCGTCGAATTCGTCGATCCCGAAGATCTGCCCCAGCTCCAGGCCAATCCCAAGGTCGCGATCAAGAAAGAGCTGACCTCCCTCATCATGGTAATGGCCATGAACAATTCGAGGCCCCCGCTCAACGACCTCCGCGTCCGCCAGGCTGTCAACTTCGCTATCGACAAGCAGCTTGTCCTCGACGTGGCTTATGGCGGCGGCAAGGTGGGCTCGACCTTCATGGACACCGGCAACGCCTACTACACGGACTTCACCAGCCTCTATCCCTACAATCCCGAGAAGGCCAAGCAGCTTCTCAAGGAAGCGGGCGTAGGGAACAAGGAATTCACGATCCACGCTCCCCAGAACTATCCCCTGCACGTAAAGGCTGCCGAACTCCTGCAGCAGATGCTCGAGAAAGTCGGCATGAACGTGAAGATCCAGCTTGTGGACTGGTCCACCTGGCTCTCCTCGGTCTACTCCGGCGGCAACTATGACTTCACGGTCGTGGGCCACACCGGCAAGCTCGATCCCGACGGGACTCTGGCCGGCTACGGCACGGGCAAGTACGTAAAGTGGATCAACCAGCCTGTGGCCGACATGCTCAAGAAAGCGGTGACCATCTCCGATTTCACGGCCCGCAAGAAGCTCTATACCGATGCCCTCGAGATCATGGCCAAGGAAGTTCCCTTCGTGTATCTCGGAACCTCCTATCGCTATGTGGCGACAAGATCCAATGTTGTCGAATTCAGGATGACCCCGAACATCGACACCTTCGATTTCAGGTGGACAGAGCTGAAATAAATGCTAGTGACCCGTAAATCCCAGAGGATCCTGTTCTCGCTCGCGATCCTCTTCCTTCTCGCCCTCGGGGTGGCGGCCGTGGCCGCCCCCCTTGTGGCGCCCTACAAGCCCACGGAGCAGTACCTGACCAAGCGCTTCCACGCGCCGGGCATGGAAAATCTCTTGGGCACCGACAACTTCGGCAGGGATGTGCTCAGCAGGATCATCTACGGATCCAGGTCGGCCCTCATCGTCGGCATCGTCACCGTCACCCTCGCGCTGACGATCGGTGCGACGATGGGGCTCCTGGCGGGGCTAGGGTCCCGCGGGCTGGACAGCACCCTCATGCTGTTCATGGATTCCATCCTCTCCTTCCCCACCATCCTTCTGGCCATCACGGTCGTGTCCTTCCTGGGATACGGCCTGGTGCAGGTGATGCTCGCCCTGGGAATAATATCCAGCCCCGTCTTCGCGAGGCTGATACGCGCCGAAACCCTGTCCATCAAGACGGAAGGCTATGTGGAGGCGGCCCGTGCCCTAGGCACTCCGATCATCAAGATCGTTTTCAAGCACATCGTTCCCAACCTTCTGGGCAAGGTCGTGGTGCAATGCTCCATCGTCTTCGCCCTCTCCATCGTCATCGAATCTTCCCTCTCCTACCTGGGCGTCGGCACTCAGCCGCCACAGGCCAGCTGGGGTCTCATGCTCAAGGATGCCCGCAATTACCTCATCCAGGCTCCCTGGATGGCGATCTATCCAGGCCTCTGCCTGGCTTTGACCGTCCTTGCCTTCAACATCATAGGCGACACCCTTTCCGAGCGGCTGAACCCCAGGCTTACCGGATCATCATGAGAATTGGCCTCATCTCTGATATTCATGTGGACATCAACAGGATAGGCGGCCGAGAGATCGTAAGCGATCTCCTGGCTGCCGAATCCCGCCGCCGCGACCTCGACATCCTCCTTATAGCGGGCGACCTTTCGAGCGACTACAGGCTCAGCCTCGCAACCATCAACAGGCTCTCCGAAACCTCGGGCGCCCGGGTCCTCTTCATACCGGGCAACCACGATATCTGGAACGAACGCCACCCCGACCTCAAGGCCTGGGACACCTACGACGCCCTCCTGGAACATCCGGCCAACCTCGCGCGCGGACCCGTCCTCCTCGAGGGCACCTGGGCAATCGCCGGGGACCTGGGCTGGTACGACTTTTCCTGGGGGGATCCTTCCTTCTCCTTCGAGGATTTCAGCCGGATGGAGTATGGAGGGAGAACCTGGCAGGACAAGATCAAGTCGATATGGGACAGGGACACGCTCGACGTGCACCGGATGTTCGTCGAGCGACTGGGCAAGGCTCTGGACAGCCTCGCCGGAAGGCAGATCCTCCTGGCGACCCATGTCGTGCAGGTGCCCGAGTTCACGGTGCGCCCGCCCGACGATATGTGGAAGTACTTCAACGCCTTCCTGGGGAGCCCCGAATACGGAACACTCTGCCAGGAGCGCGGCGTGGCGCTGGCGGTCTGCGGACACGTCCACTACCGGAAGACGGTGAAAAAGGGCGGCACCGAATTCGTCTGTCCCTGCCTGGGCTATGTGGCCGAATGGCCGGTGCCCTCCGATCCCGCTCAGGAGATAGCCAAAACTTTGACCGTGTACGATTTGGGCAAGGACGGCGCCCGCGCCCTGCCCCGAGAATAGCCCCACAAGAAAGCCTTTATACTTCATTGCAGAAATAGAGCCACAGGAATCCAAGCAGTGCCAATCAATCTGTTTTTTCTGGCGGCTATATGAAATTTCGCATGCAAAATAAAAAATTCATTGACAACGCCGACAAAAGTGTTAAGATACCTACAGGTTCATTTTTAGGAGGCAACGATGAAAAGGACATTGACGGTGCTGGTGATTCTCGCCATAGCGCTCGGTTCGGCTTTCGCGCAGGCGAGGTATCCGACCCGCGACATCACGAACGTTCTCGTATGGGGTGCCGGCGGCGGCACCGATCTCGCCAACAGGCTGGTGATGGCCGAGATGGCGAAGGAACTCAAGACCAATATCAATGTGAACAACGTCACCGGCGGCGTGGGCGGATCGGTAGGCCTCTTCGAGGGCTTCTCCAGGCCCGCTGACGGCTATACCCTCGTCGGTCTTTCCGAATCCTGCGTGACGGCGGCCGTACAGGGTGGTTTCAAGCAGCGCATGAATGTCTGGGATTTCTTCATCATCGGCGGATCCCCCGACCTCATCTCTGTCACCCCTTCCGCACCCTTCAAGACCGTCCAGGACCTCGTCGAGGCGGTGAAAGCGAATCCCAAGAGCGTCAGGGCGGGAGCCAGCGCCGCAGGATCTATCCACCATCTCAACCTTCTCGCCTTCGAGAAGGGCTCGGGCGCCAAGTTCAACTTCATTCCCTACGACAGCTCAGCCGGTTCCCAGAACGCGGCCATGACTGGCGAAGTCTCTCTCGTCATCACCTCGGTTCAGGAACAGGCCGAACTGATCAAGGCCGGCAAGCTCAGGCCCCTCGCCATGCTCATTCCCACCGATTTTGACTTTAAGGGCACGAAGATTCCGAGCGCCTTCACGACCTACCCCGGGCTGTCCCAGTATCTCCCCCTCGAGCAGCAGATCGGCTTCGCCATCCGCAAGGACGCTCCGGAAGCGATCAAGGCCCAGCTCCAGACCGCCTTCAAGAAGGCCATGATGGCCGAACCTGTCCAGAAATTTGGACAGGACAGGTACTTCACCATGAAGGGACTTGTCGGCAAGGAAGCCAACGACATCTTCGACAAGCTCGAATCCGTATTCTCCTGGACCCTCTGGGATCTCGGCGCCGCCAAGGTCGATCCGGCAACCCTCGGGATCAGCCGCTAAAGAACTTCACTTCACCGTAGATTTCCGATAACGACTTCGTGGAGTTGCGGCAATGCCGCAACTCCATATTTTAGGAGAACCATATGATGGAAAAATCCAGGCTCCGCAGCTTCGATGTCGTCTGGAGCGGACTATTCTTCCTTCTTGGGATATACATTCTCGCTGAAGCCTTCCAGATGCCCCTGAAGGATTCCTACGCCGGAGTCGACAGCGTATGGTATGTCTCCCCTGCCCTGCTGCCGATCATCATCGGCGTTGCTATTCTCCTCCTTTCGGGTGCGATATTCCTCCATGCGCTGAAGAATGGCGGCTGGGCTACCCTCAAGGCCAGCATCATCAACAGGAAGAAGGTCAATTTCCTGAGCGACGCGAATATCAGATATGCGGGCGTCCTCGTTCCCCTCATCGCGATGGTGTATCTCAACATCACGAGGATAGACTTTTTCATCACCGTCATCCTCTTTCTCGTCTTCACGATTTCGGTCTTCCACCTCGATGACCTGCTCATCATGAGAAAAGCCGTCTATCTCTATACGGCCGAAATGGGCATCATCCTTCTCCTGGCAATTTTCGGGCTGGACAAGAAGCTTGTCGCCCTGTTCGTGTATTCCCTCGACATCATCGCCACTCTCATGATCGCCTCCATGGTGATCCTGCTCGCCGTCCTCGTCAGGAAGTCGGGAAAGCCAGAGCACAGGAAAAAGCTTCGGCAGGCCATGTGGATGAGCTTCATGACGCCCGTTTTCATCGTGCCCCTCTTCAGGTTCATACTGCGCGTCCCCCTCCCCGTCGAGGGCGCCGTCGTGAATTTAATGTCCGAAATCTATTACATGTTCAGGTGAGGAAGGGGCAACCATATGGATATAGCACAGCAATTCGGCGCTTTCTTCTCCACGATCCTGTCGATTGTCACGAATCCGGTGCAGATGCTCATCCTCTTCGGGACGACGCTTCTGGGTATCGTATTCGGAGCTTTACCCGGCCTGACCGCCACGCTCGGGGTAGCGCTTCTCACAACCCTGACCTACAGCCTTCCCATGCAGTCCGCGATGATAGCCCTGATGGGCATCTATGTGGGCGCCGTCTATGGCGGCTCCTACGGATCGATCATGATCAACATCCCGGGAACGGCCGCTGCAGCAGCCACCGCCCTCGAAGGCTACCCGATGGCTCTTCGCGGCGAGGCGGGCAGGGCTCTCGGCCTGACCACCACGTCCTCGGCTATAGGCACCTTCGTAGGCATGATGTTCGTCGTCGTCTTCACGCCGATCATAGCCGCCCTGGCCCTCCAATTCACCTCCTTCGAGTTTTTCCTCCTCGCCTTCTTCGGCATCCTCATAAGCGGGAGCATCTCCTGCCCGGACACCGTGCAGAAAGGCTGGCTGGCGGGATTCCTGGGCCTCTTCCTCGCCGTCGTCGGCAGGGACCCCCTCCAGGTCTATCCGCGCTACACCTTCGGGCTCATGAACCTCGAGAGCGGCATAGAAGTGGTGCCCGTCCTGATCGGAGCCTTCGGGATTCCCCAGATCATACAGGTGCTCAAGGACAGGCAGGTTACCGCCGAGCCCACCAAGCTCGAGAAAGTCCTCCCCTCCTTCGGCGACATCGGACGAAACCTCAAGCATATCGTGCGCTCAGCCCTGATCGGCGTCGGAATCGGCGCGGTGCCGGGTATTGGCGAGGATATCGCTGCCTGGGTTTCCTATGGAACGGCGAAAAAGACCTCCAAGCATCCCGAGAAGTTCGGGACGGGAACTGAGGAAGGAATCATCGCATCGGAAACGGCCAACAACGCCTGCATCGGCGGCGCCATGATCCCCCTTCTCTCCATGGGCATTCCCGGAAGCCCGCCGGCGGCCATGCTCCTCGGAGCCTTGCTGCTCCACGGCGTAGCCCCCGGCCCCATGCTCGAGATCGAACGCCCCGGCTTCACCCTGAGCATTTCGGCCATTCTCCTCCTCGCCTCTTTCGCGATGTGGATCGTGGGCATGCTGCTTGCGAAGCAGGTTGTGAAGCTCCTGAGGGTGCCCCCCGCCCTCTTCATGCCCGTGGTGGCCGTGCTCTGCCTCATCGGCTCCTACGCCCTTGGGCTCAAAGTGTTCAACCTCTACCTGATGATCCCGATGGGCATCCTGACCTACTACCTCACCGACATGGGCTATCCGATCCCGCCCCTCGTCATAGGCGTGATCCTCGGGGGCATGGCCGACGCCAACCTCCGCCGAGGTCTCATGGTGTCGCAGGGAAGCCTGGCGCCCTTCTTCACGAGACCCGTTGCCCTCATCCTTCTCCTCGTGATAGTCATGACCTTCGTGACGAACATGAAGTTCTACAAGGATTTCATGGCCAAGTTCAAGAAAAGGAAGGCTGTTTGATGAAATACCGGTATCTGGGAAAATCGGGGCTTGTCGTGTCCGAACTGGCCCTCGGCACCATGACCTTCGGCGCCTCCGGCTGGGGCTGCGACGCGAAGGAAGCGCACAGAATGATCGCGGCCTACCTGGAAGCGGGCGGCACTATGATCGACACGGCCGATGTGTACGCAAAGGGCCAGGCCGAGTCAATCATCGGCGACTACATGGCGAACATGAAGCGGGATGAGATTATTCTCGCCACGAAATGCAATTTCCCGATGGGAACCACGCCCAACAAGGTTGGCTCGAACAGGAAGTATCTGGTCGGCTCGGTAGAGGCCAGCCTGAAGCGGCTAAAGACCGATTACATCGACATCTACTATTTGCATAGGTCCGATCCCAGCGCCCCGCCTGAAGAGGTCATGGAAACCCTCGACATCCTCGTGCGGCAGGGCAAGATTCTCTATATCGCCTGCAGCAACCTGCCCGCGTGGCGAATCATGCTCGACAACTCGGCCGCGAAGGCCAGGCAGATGAGCGGCTTCATTTGCGGCCAGTACATGTACAATCTGGTGGACCGCCACTGCGAGCAGGAAATCATACCGGCCATGGTCCATGAGGGCATAGGCTTCCTCTGCTGGAGCCCCCTCGCCGGCGGCATGCTCACCGGAAAGTACGACACCTCCGCCACCGTGCCCCAGGGCTCGCGCTTCGATCTGCGCAAAAGCCTGGACATCCCGCGGTTCTGGACCGAGCAGGGCAGGCAGGTGACAGGCGAGTTCCTGAAGATCGCGAAGGAGCTGGATGTAGCGCCGGCGAAACTGGCCGTCGCATGGCTCCTCTCCAGGGATTTCGTGTCCTCCGTCCTCCTGGGCGCAAGGACAGCCGAACAGCTTTCGGTGAGCCTCGAAGCGACCGATTACGAGCTGTCCGCCGAGGTTAAAGCGCGGCTGGACGCCGTCAGCGAGCCTGCGAAGAATTACCTCTGGAGTTTCAACGATGAGACCAACGGGCAGTTCCGTGCGAGGGGAAAGGCTTTCCCCGGCACCATCATCTGCTGAGAGCGCTGGGCTGAGAGGCGGCGCGACAGGAGAACAGGATACCCCATGATTACACGAACACAAGAAAGGGCGCTCAGTGCCAGGGCGAGGGAAATTCTCAGGAAAATGGCCTTCCCCCTCGCCTCGGAAGAACTCGACCATATCGCCGTGGCCGATTTCGGCCTGAGCAGGCCTGAGCGCGAGGGCGCGCAGATACTCACCCTCTTCGCCACGGAAAGGATAAGCGCCAAGCTCATCGTGCTCCTGCCCGGACAGATCCTGCCCGAGCATTGGCATCCGCCCGTCGGCGCCGACCCCGGCAAGGAGGAAATCCTGAGGGGATACTGGGGCGAGGTGCTGTATTTCGACGAGGGCGAGGCGAACCTGGATACTGGCGAATTCCCGCCGGACAAGGCAGGCTGCTACAGCTGCCGCTCCAGGCGGGATCTAGGACCGGGCGACCAGGTGATAATACCCCCGGGCAGGAAGCACTGGA
>PGXP01000320.1 GCA_002839205.1 Spirochaetae bacterium HGW-Spirochaetae-9 | reverse complement strand
ATCGACTGGGACTGAACACCCGCCACTGAGCACAGCACGAGAATCGCGCCATCGAGCACGCGCAGCGAACGCTCGACCTCGATGGTGAAATCGACATGTCCCGGGGTATCGATGAGGTTGATTGCATAGTCTTTCCACTGGACATTGGTTGCCGCAGACTGAATGGTGATGCCGCGCTCGCGCTCGAGGTCCATAGAATCCATTGTCGCGCCTGCGCCATCTTTGCCCTTTACTTCATGAATTGCATGTATTTTTCGGCAATAGAAAAGAATGCGCTCGGAGAGCGTTGTCTTTCCCGAGTCGATATGCGCGGAAATGCCGATATTCCGCATCATCTGAATGTCAAATGCCATTGTGCTGAGTACCTCTTGCAGAGCAATATGATAAAGACACCCCTATCAGGGGGTGTCATATTCGCGGCAGCAGGACTGAACTGTGTGAAAATAGTTGAAAATAGCGCAAAATATCACAGATGCAGGAAAATAAGCTACCTTTTCGCAAGTATAGCAAAAAAGTGCATTCTGAGCAAGATGCCGGCTCAGATATATTCGATTTCCCATGCTACTTCGTGGCCGTCTTTCAGGGTCGCGCTGACGCCACAGTATTTGGTCTGAGAAAGCTCAACAGCTTTGAGCACATTATCGGGATTGAGCCCGTCGCTCTTCTTGAACTGGTAGATTACCTTGAAGCTGGTGAATTTCTTTGGGTGCTCTTCGGTGAGGTCGCCGCTCACCTTGAGATTAAACCAGCTCACCGGTTCGCGCATTTTTTTGAGGATAGAAATGACATCCATTGCCGTGCAGCCGGCAAGCGAGACGAGCAAAAGGCCTTTGGGTCGGGGTCCGCGGTTTGTACCGCCTACCGAGTCGTCTGCATCGATTACTAGAGTGTGGCCATCAAGTTCGCTCTGAAAAGCCATTCCATCGAGCCAGTTCATCTGGATTTCTTTTGTCATGGTGCCTCCGCAGGGTTTGAAAATATACGTTTCTTGTAATAAAGATACTGCAAAAGCGACACGAGTTCAAAGAGGGTTAAAAGCAGGCGCAGAAGAATTGCAGCATCTGCCTTGCCCTTAAATCCTATATCACCAGGATAAGGGCAAGGAATGCTTTAGCAATTAGTTGGCCATGACATTGAATAATAGGCTATCGGAATAGACGCCGTATGAGGCGCTTGCAGGAATGTTTCCGAGAGCTATGCTCACTGGTAAATCAGTGCCATCGCGAGCGGTTTTCATAGCGGTGACCATGCGGAATGAATCGCCATAGCGTGCTGCCGGCATTCCACCGATGAGCAGGTCGTAGGCGATTTCGCTTCCGGAGCTCTGATTTTTCAATTTGCCGCCGTTCATGGACTGGACAACGATGGAATAGCTCGATGTAAGATTGGAAACGAGGCGGGCAGCGCCAAGGTTGAAAATGGCAGTTCATCTCAGTATCAAAT
>PGXP01000319.1 GCA_002839205.1 Spirochaetae bacterium HGW-Spirochaetae-9 | reverse complement strand
GGAACCGGAGGACGGGGTCCGACGATGGACAT
Organism: Spirochaetae bacterium HGW-Spirochaetae-9; assembly: GCA_002839205.1. Next base: position 1,411 of record PGXP01000319.1, on the reverse strand, counting down.
GTCTCCCTTGAGTACACACCACAACTGGGGCAGCTCATCGATACTGAACCGTCGGATGAAACGCCCGATTGGGGTAACACGCGGATCTTGCTTCATCTTGAACGTCACATCCCCTGCCCGATCGGCTTGGTTGAGCAGCGAATCCTTCAAGGCATCGGCATGCATGACCATCGAACGGAATTTCGGAAAAGGGAATTCCTTTCCCTGCAATCCCACACGTTGCTGGATGTAGAATACAGGTCCGCGGTCATGCAGCTTTATGGCTAGTGCCACGAACAAGAATAGTGGGGAGAGCATCAGCAATGCAACGAATGAAAGCAACATGTCCATCGCCCGCTTGAATGCCAAGGTGGCGGTGATTACGGACAACCAGAGTTTGCGCTTGATTTTCGCCTTCCTCGATTGCAGTGTGGCATGTTGGTATTGGCGCAGCATCCGATCTATCCGTTCACGCCGCTTCTCAGCATCCAAGACAGATCTTGCGCTCGCCTCGTCGGTCTTCTCGATATACCGCACAATGGAATCGACCGCTTCATGGAACGTTTCATCGGAGTTGACGACGATATCGGCATAGGTCCTACCGAGAAACTCCTCGTCTCCTTGCTTGTCGGTCTTCTCCTTCAGAATCCGGTCCACCTCCTCTGCCAAGGTCTTCGACTGGAACTTGCCTTCCTTGAGGAAGCCTTCGTTCCGCAGGGTCTTGAACAGATCGGCAGTGATATCCACATCGGAGGCATCTATGAACAACCGTAGGTCGGCAGACGAACGCCAGGTGCGGTTGGAAAGTGCTCCCTCGGCGTACATGATCACGAAGTGGGGGCCGTTCTCTTCCATAGCCACGATGGGCAACCCGTCTTCCGCATGTCCACCCAGATCCACGATCACCACATCGGTGAGATGCTCCGCCAAGGTTTGGGCAAAGGATTCGCACCACGCGGCGATCGGGCTACCGACAAGAATTCGATACCGCATCAGCTACCTCCCCTTTCCTTATCGACGACAGCCCTGAATATGTCAAGTGTTCGCCCAACGGTCTTTTCCCATGAGAAGGAGGCGACCCAAGCACTGTTGGTAGTCGCCAGATCGGCTGAGGCGGAGGAATCGGTGAGCAACCGTATCATCTGTTCGGCCATTTCCCCCACATCGTCCACCGGGAACCTCGGCGTTTGTGGCCCCCCGATTTCAGGAAGTGAGGCGGCATCGGAGGTGATGATCGGGGTCCCGCACGCCATAGCCTCGAGGACGGGAAGTCCAAATCCTTCGAAACGTGAAGGTAGGACGAAAAGTACGGCACCTTGGTAGAGTTTGGGTATATCGGCAAAGTCGACAAACCCGGTGAAGCGGATGTCCTTGGCATACATGGACCGTTCGGCCTCGGCGTGTATCTCCTGGGCACGTTCCTTATCGGGAC
>PGXP01000318.1 GCA_002839205.1 Spirochaetae bacterium HGW-Spirochaetae-9 | reverse complement strand
TGGAGGAACAGGACCGCAATATTCTCCGCACCATCATCAAATTTTACGATGGCGGTCCGGTCGGTGCCGAAACGCTTGCGATTTCCGTAGGCGAGGCGATTGAATCGCTGGAAGATTTTTATGAACCGTATCTTATTCAGAAGGGGTACCTGAAACGTACTCCCCGTGGTCGCATGGCAACATCCATGGCGTACGACTTGCTGAACATGCCATACGATAGGAAGCCAGATGAAAACCAAGGAATTCTCTTTTGATCTACCCGAAAACTTGATAGCCCAATTTCCCTCCGACAAACGGGGTGAGAGCAGGTTGCTTGTCCTCGATAGGAGTACAGGGGAGTTTTCAGATTCGCATATTACCGATTTACCCTCCTTTGTCGAGCCCGGTTCGGTATTGGTGGTAAACAATTCGAAGGTACGCAAGGCCCGTGTCTACGCCGAAAGCGAGACAGGTGCCCGGGTCGAATTCCTCTTTCTTCATGAATTGCCAGACCACACCTGGACTGCCATGGTGACAAAGAGCAAGAAACAGCGTATAGGCAAGCACTATAGGTTCGACAGTCCGTCGGGGATGCAGTGGCAGGCTTCGATAGTCGGTGAACATGAAGATGGTAAACTGGTACGTTTCGAACAACCCATCGACGAAACCTTCTTTTCCGAGTGCGGCCACGTGCCGCTTCCCCCCTATATCAAACGTTCTGATGCCATGAGTGACGAATCCAGGTACCAGACCGTGTATGCGGATAGGGCAGGCTCTGTCGCGGCCCCAACCGCGGGTTTGCACTTTACCTCCGAAATCCTCGAACAGATACGAAACAAGGGTGTGGAGATTTGTCCAGTCACCCTACACGTGGGACCGGGTACATTCCTTCCGGTTCGGGCGGACCATCTGGAAGACCATTTGATGCATTTGGAACAGTATGATATTCCGGTGGGAACCGCCGAAGCTGTCACGAAGGCAAAACGCGAAGGTAGGAAAATTGTAGCTGTCGGAACGACCAGCGTCCGAACCATGGAATCGGCGTTCGATGTCGGCACGGAATCCTTGCCTGCGGGGCCGGGAAGTACCCGGTTGTTCATTCTCCCCCCATACAGGTTCAAGGTGGTGGACCAGCTGCTCACCAATTTCCATACCCCCGAATCGACGCTCTTGGTCCTGGTATCCACCTTTGCAGGGAAGGAACACATCATGCGGGCATACACCCACGCGGTACAGGAAAAGTATCGGTTCTTCAGCTATGGGGATGCGATGTTCATTCGTTGAGACGGTGCGACCGGCGGGTGTGGAGACTATTAGAGGAGCGAATGCTCCTTCAACAGAGCCTGTATCGTAGCGGTGATATCTTCCTTGCTTTTTCTCCCATCGATCCGTTGGAATACGACACCTTCGGGAAGATCTGCGAAGATCAGCTCATAATTGTCCTTCACCTTTGCCAGGAATTCCTGC
>PGXP01000050.1 GCA_002839205.1 Spirochaetae bacterium HGW-Spirochaetae-9 | reverse complement strand
AAATTCAGCTCAAATCGATGCCCGCGATGAACCGCGAAGAAAAAATCACTCTCTCCATTTTCATCCTCACGGTCCTCGTGTGGGTATTCACTCCCTTCATCCAGGATCTTATCGGGATGCAGATAGAGATTTCCCTGCCCGCGCTCATTGCGGCCACTCTCTTTTTTCTCCCGGGAATGACGCGAACGAAATGGAAAGACATAGAGACGGAAATCGACTGGGCGGGCATCATTCTCATCGTCTCGGGGCTCTCGCTCGGCACCTATCTGTATAAAACCGGCGCAGCGGAATGGCTCGCCGTCTCCCTTCTCGGCCGAATCGGCGAGGTACCGCTCTTCCTTCAAATTTTCCTCGTCACCCTCGGCGTCTGCCTGCTCAAGGTGGTTTTCTCCTCCAATACCGTCACGGCCACCATCCTTATCCCTCTCATCATCGGGCTGGGGAAGGCCCTCAACATGGATGTTACGGCGATCACCCTCGCCGCGGGACTCACCTCGAGCCTCGCTTTTATCCTGGTTACGACGACCCCGACGAACGTCATCCCCTTCAACGCGGGGTACTTCAGCATAAAGGATATGGCCAAGGCAGGCCTCGCCCTCACCGTGGTAGCGTCTCTGATCATCACCCCGGTTTTCATGATCGTGGGATCGCTCAGAGGGGCTTTTTAAATGGATAATCAACCATGAGCATCGATCGCGTCAGAACGCAAAATCCGGGAATCAGGATCAGGGCCGAGGATGATCCCTTACTCGGCGAATACGCCCGGCTCATCGATTCCGTGCCCTTTGCCGGGCTCGTCGCCCTCGCGGATCGCACAACATTGATCGATCCCACGGGCAATCGCTATGTCGGAAGTCTTCCCGAACTCGAGGCTGATCCTTCGTATGAACTCCTCGGGCAGTATTTCGGGGATGCGGATATCCAGGTAGGATACTGCAACGGGCCGAATTCCAGACTCAACGCGGTGGAATGGCATAAATCCGCGGAAATCGATATCGCTGTCACTGACCTGGTTCTTATTTTGGGAAAGCGAAGCGATATAGATGTTACCGGCCATCTCGAAGCCTCCCGGCTGGAATGCTTTTATATCAGGAAAGGCAGCGCGCTTGAAATTCTACCCGAGGTCCTCCATTTCGCACCCTGCAAAGTCCATCCCGAAGGCTTCAAGAGCATCATCGTCCTGCCTCGGGGCACGAACGATGCGCTGGCTCCCGTGTACGGACCGAAGGCCGCGCCCACGGTAACCGTCTCGCGCGAGGCTCCCCCCTCAGCCGAACTCGTCCCCGAATCCCGCTTTCTCTTCATGAAGAACAAATGGCTTATCGCCCATCCGGAACGGCTGCCCCTCGTGGAGCGTGGAGCGTTTCCCGGTATCCGGGGCGAGAATATAGAAATTCTTATTTAACTATTCTTCTGTTTACTTTAGTATCTTAATGCTTCTTGACCGATGTTAGCATATATGCTAACATTCATTCATGAGAAGAAAGATTGTCTTCTACAGGACCGCTGAAGGCAAATATCCAGAAAACACCCCCAAACGAAATCTCCCGGGCCGAAAGGTATCGGGATGACTATTTGAATAGGAGAAAACCATGAGTGACCTTTCTGTATATATCGAGAATCGGAAAACGAAAGACCCCGAGTTCGAAAAAAGCTATGAGACTGGTTACGAAGAGTTCAAGGTAGGTCTCCTGCTCAAAGAGTTAAGAAAAAATGAGGGGATGACTCAAGAAGAGCTGGCAATAAAGCTGAAGACGAAAAAGAGCGTTATATCCCGCATGGAAAACCATACTGAAGATATCCGCTTATCCACCATCAGCAAAGTTGCGGAAGTATTTGGGAAAAAAGTCCTGATAACGATTGAGTAGCGAAAACTTCGAACGATATCGAGACCTTTTAGAGTTCAAATAAACCAGCCAGCTATTACGCCTTGGCAGCTGCCTCCGCGCACAAGGCCCGCCAGACCGAGTCTTCCCTCACGAAAACGGGAGGGGCTCCGAGCGGCGCATCCACGACGAGATTCCCGGCTGCGCCTCCCGCCTTCACCGAATCCCCGCTCCAGAAATCCACCCAGCCGCCTGGCGGCAGCCTCACAGGGCGGGAATCCGCGCCTTCAACCATGACGGGAGCCACGAGAATATCGGGTCCCAGCATATATTGGCTATCTATATCGCACAACGTCTTGTCGTCGGAGAATTCGAGGAACATCGGACGCATCATCGGAATGCCCCGCTCGGCGTTCTCGGCAGCAATGGAGCGAAGGTAGGGCTTGAGCGCCACGTGGACCCGTCCCATGCGTGCCAGGTGAGCGAGAGTTTCCTCATCGGAATCGAACTGCCAGTTGTCCTTGGGCCGATTTCCCTCATGGGTTCGCATGAGTGGGCTGAAAGCCGCCTGTTCCGTCCAACGCATCAACAGCTCCTTGGTACGCTTCATCCCAAAGAGAGTGGTGTAGCCACCGATATCGCTGTGATGGACGCCATGGCCGCTCATGGCGAGCGAGAGCGCCCCGCGCACCGCCGAAGGCAAACCATCGTCCTGCGACCAGTCGACGTTCTGGTCGCCTCCCCACATCATGGGGCACCAGCGCTGGTTACCGGTGAACCCGGCGCGCATGAAGTAGAAGACTTCGGACTCTGCGCCAGCCTTTCGCACCGCCTCATGATTGCATTTTGCCCACAAGGCCGGCCACAGGTTATGCGCTATCAAAGCAGGCGTGCCGTCCCATAGCACCGCATCGACAGGCAGGTACTCCCCGAAATCGGCCATCCATCCGCCCATGCCCAGATCGATCATGTTTTTTTTCAGCGCCTCGGCGAACCAGTCGAAGGCCTCAGGGTTGGTGAGGTCGGGAATTCCCGCGTAGAATTCGCCGAAGTCCACATAGTAGTCTTCGCCGGAAGAATTCTTGACAAGGAACCCCTTGCTGGCCGCCTCCTCACAGAGACTCCAGCCCTTTCCCACATAGCAGTTGGCGTAAGCCAAGAACCTTACGCCCTGGGCGCGCCACTTCAGGATGGCCTCATCCAATGCCGGATAACGTTCCTTGTTCCACACCCAGTCCCAGCGTAGACGTTGGCCAAAACTGGTCATGTTGATTCCTTCCCAGTCCTGAGCCCAGATGCCCGCCACTGGCAGGCCCGCCGCAACAGCCTTTTCCAGCTTGGCCTGGCATACTTCCGTCCCGCCCTGGATGCCCAGGATCACGCCGTCGTAGCTCCAGTCCGGCATGGGGGGCTGGCGGCCGAAGTAATCCGATTGATCTTCGACCACAGCCTTGAGGTCCCGGCACGCTTCCTCTCCGGCCTGCGGTTCCGACTCTACATCGGCCTTTCCCGTTCCAAAGACGATGCGCTGGGGAATCTCCCAAAAATACAACTCGTGCCTATCGGACCTGCTGAAATCGAAGGCCGCATACGCGGAGGTATCGACATGGCACCAATACCCCATACTGGAAACGAAGGAAGGTTGGGGAAAGAACGTCCACCAATAGTCACCTCCGGCGTTGTCCGCCAGATCGGCCTCCAGGGTGATACGGGTGGATTTATTCCTGCCCACTCCCTGTTCGCTCGTCCAAAGTGGAAAGCGTCGGCCGCGCAGATCGAGGTAGGAAAACTGCTCGCCACAACCATAAATTCGCTCGTCCTTCCACGCGGGAAGGCAAATTCTAAAACGGTCGGCTCCGTCCGAGCCTTTGAAATCGAGCGCAAGCCGGCCTTTTTCACTCGGCCTTACCGAGATGCGCGTCGCATAACGTCCTGCGTCCGAAAACGTGGCAGCGAAAATCTCGCCTTTTTCAGAAGTTTCGAGAGTGAAGTCGCGTAACGCGCAAAGCTCCCTGATCTCATCGCGAATATCGAAGTTTCCATGGTGCATTGAAATTTTCGACTCGCCCCTTCCGGCATAAAGAAGGGGGAATTCTTGCGAATGCGCGAGGAAAATCCTGCCCGCCGAATCGGCGAGCGTGAACCCGGATGAATCGATCTTGAGCCTTGGAGCGCTGAGATTCATGGTATCAACCTTTGACGCCGCCGGCGGTGATGCCGCGGATCAGGAATTTTTGCATGCCCAGGGTGAAGAAGAACACCGGCACCAGCATGAGGGTGCCTGCCGCGCAGGCCTGGCCCCAGGTGAGGGTTTCGCCGCCCAGAAGGCCGTTGATCGCTATGGGCGCCGTCTTGGCCTTCACCCCGGTGAGAATGAGGGCATAGAGGAATTCGTTCCACGAATTGAGGAAGGCAAAAACGCCAGCCACCACGAGGCCTGGCGCCACGATGGGAAGAAAAACTCTGAAGAAAACGCCGCCCCGGGTGCAGCCATCCACCATCGCCGCTTCCTCATAAGCCTTGTCCACCGCCGTAAAGAAGGGGAGGAGAAGCCATATCACATAGGGCACATTGAAACTCGTGTGGGCGAGGGTCAGACCCCCAATCGTGTCGCGGATACCGATGAATGAAAACATGAGGTAGAGGGCGATAACGAGAGAGATCTGCGGAAGCATCCTGAAGACGAGGAAGCTGTAGGCGAGCCCATTCCGCCAGGAAAAGCGGAAACGCGCGATACCGTAGGAAGCCATAGCCCCGATGAACACCGAGATGCCGGTGGATAAAAGCCCGATGATGACACTGTTCTTCATCCCCACCTGGAAACCGGTATTCTTGAGCACCATCTGGTAGCTTCGCAGCGTGAGCTGGGAGAACTTGAAGGGCTGGCCGGAGAGAATGACGATGTCGCGCCGGAATCCGTTTATCACCGTGATCGCTATCGGGTAGAGTTCGATGGCGAGGACGGCGAAGGCTACAATGGCTATGAGGGAGTTCACCAGGGTTTTTCGCGTGGATCGCTTCATCAGACGCCAGCCTTTTCCTCGAGGGAATCGAGGCTCATGTTCTTTCGTACGAGGGTGAGGGCAAAGGCGATGGAGATCACAAGGAGGAATATTGCCATGGCGCTCGCCATGCCCACCTTCTGATAGCCGAAAGCCTGCCTGTGCGTATAGAGCGAAAAGAGGGTTGTCGACGAACCTGGACCGCCCTCGGTCATCACATACACTTCGCTGAATACGCGGAGGGCGTCGATGATACGGAGAAGGACAGCCGTCATTATCGTGGGCGTCAGCATGGGAATCGTGATGGAGCGTAGTTTCAGCCAGAAACCCGCTCCGTCGATCTCCGCAGCCTCGATCATTTCCTGGGGAATCGCCGTAAGACCGGCGTAGAGAAGCATGAACATAAAGGGCCACATGCGCCAGATATCCTGAACGATGATGGCCACATAGGCCAGAACCGGGTGGCCCAACCAGGTCACCTCCGGTGCCCCAAGGCTTAAAAGCAAGGCGTTCAAAGGCCCATAGCGCGGCTGGAGCATAAACCGCCAGGTCATGCCCGACAGGATCGGCAGGAAAAACACCGGAAGAAGAAGAAGACTCCGCACCAGGCGTGCGCCTAAAAACTCCCGGTTCAGGAGGAGAGCCGCAGCGAACCCGAAAAGCAGCTCGATGGGGATCGCAATAAAGATAAATCCCAGCTGCAGCTTCAAGCTGTTCCAGAACTCCGGATCCACCGAAAGGGCAAAATAGTTGCCCAAGCCCACGAACTTACGTTCGCCCGCGCCCTCGGACAGTGGCCAATCGAAACCCGATACGAAAAATGAAAATACTATCGGGAAGATGAGCACCGCGAACACCACCAGGAGCGCGGGCAAGAGAAAAAGGAAAGGCGCGCGGTGCCGCGCCTTTCCCTGCAAGAGTGAAGGAGAAAAACCGTCAGTAGCCGGCTTTCTTGAGGACATCATTCGTCTCGTCGATAATCTTCTGCGTGGCCTGATCGGTCGGCATCTGTCCCGTTATACCCATGATCCAGTATTTTTTCACAATATCCTGAACCTGCGCAACTTCCTTGAAGCGGGGGCGGGCTGCGGCATACTTCATCGATTCGGCGATGGCGGCGAGCCAGGGCTTCGACTTGGCGAACTTGGGATCGGTGAGGGCGTCGGTCCTTGCGGGCACGGTGTTCTTCTCGACGAGCCAGGACGCTATGTCCTTGGAAGCCCACCAGTACACGAACTCAGCTGCCGCGTCCCTGTTCTTCGACGCTGTGGGAATGTTGACAGCCCAGGTGCCGCGGACGGCGTAGCGGCCGAAGGGGCCGGCGGGGGGAGCGGAGTAGAGAATCTTGCCCGCCACGAGGGACTTGTCCGGATCTTCATAGCTGGCGATCTGTGCCGGCCATATAAACTGGGAGAAAACGCCCTTGGGATCGGCGCAGAAAGCAGCCTGGCGCTCGACGTGGGCCATGGTCTCGGCACCCTTGGGGGAAATCGCCATCAGCTTCTTGTACACTTCCATGCCCTGGACAGCCTTGGCCTTGTCCACCACGAGAACGGGCTTTCCGCCCTGCCACTCGATGAACTTGGTGCCATAGGATTCATACATGAAGACCGCTTCGCCGAAAACGCCGGCCGGTCCGCCGTTGAAGGGGCCGAAGCCGCCCGATACGATTCCGTTCTTCTGGAAGAAGCTGCCCGAATCGAGGAGCTGCTGGAAGGTCTGGGGAGCCGTAAGCTCATAGCCATACTGGGCCTTGAAGTCGGCCTTGTATTTGGGGTTTTCCACGAGGTCCTTGCGAGTCATCCATACATAGAGGTTGCCGTTGATGGGCAGGCCGATGAGCTTTCCGTCCCACTGGGCGACATCGAGCATGGCGGGAGTCACGGTGTTGGGATCGACCTTCTTGAAGACCTTGCCTGGCGCCCACTGATCGTAGGGCAGCATGAGGGAGGCAAAGAGGGGGATGTTGCCTTCATCCACGCAGACGAGATCGTAGTCCGTCCTCTCTTTCGTCACGCTCACCGAAGTTTTTGTGAAAACCTGGGGCGGCTGGAGGATTTCGAAATTGACCTTGATCCCGGTAGCCTTCTCGAACTCCGGAATCCTTTCCATGAGCGTTCTCGGGTAGGCGTCATCCCAGAACAGGACATTGATCGTCTGCGCCGAGAGCCCTGCAACGAGGGCAAGGGCGAGTACAAGCGCGATATACGCTTTCTTCATCTTCTCCTCCTTCTGACATTCCGACTGTACAATCACAGCCATCGAAATATTTACTTATCAAAAGAAAGTAAAGCACGACTTGTTGCCGTTGTCAACAAAATGCTCATATCTCTTGTCTTTTTCAGGATCGAAGCGTGACCCTTTTTCTTATCGTATAAAAACCGCTATAGTCACCGTCATGGCGCGTGCCCTTCTTTCTCTCATGTTGATACCGATTGGCCTGGGCCTCGGCTGGGTTCTGCAATCGTGTGCGAAGCGGTTTCCCGCACAGAACCTGCCGACACTTCTGCAGAGGATTGCCCTCCTGGGCCTCAACCCCATCGCCATCGTCACATCGATCTGGGCGCTCAGTCTCGGCGCTTCGGGTGTTGCGACCCTTCCCTTCATCGGTCTCGGAGTGATGGCTTTTGGTCTTCTGGCGGGCTTAACGGCAATGAAAATCTTCCACATGGAGAAGGACAGCGGCACCGTCTTTTCGCTTTCCTCGTCCATGACGAACCTCGGAAGCATCGGCAGCCTTGTCGCCTTCCTCATCCTGGGAGAGCAGGCTTTCGCCCTCGTCCCCTTCTACAAGCTTTTCGAGGAAGCCTGGATCTATGGCCTCTGCTTTCCAATTGCCGCCGGCGTCCGGGCGCAGCGAGGCGTCGGTTCCGGCTTCAGGTTGCAGAAATTTCTGAAGGACCCCATGATCTTCTTCTCCCTCGCGGCGCTGGTCTCTGGCCTGGCACTCAACGTCTCCGGCATCTCTCGCCCACAATTCTTCCGGACGCTTAATGCCTGGATCGTGCCCTCAGGCGTCTTTCTCGTCCTCGTCTCCATCGGCATGAAAATTCCGAAGGACAGAAAGCAGATTCCCCGCCCCGCGCTTTTCACCTTTCTCGGCATCAGGCTCATCCTGATCCCGGTCTTTTCCCTCGCCCTGGCCAGCCTCTTCGGCCTCCCCGCCCTGCCCGACCAGACCGCCTTCAAGGTAGTGATCCTCCTCTCCTTCATGCCGACGGCTTTCGCGAGCCTCATCCCGCCCGCTGTCTACGGGTTGGATTTCGGCCTCTCCTTCAGCCTATGGCTCGTTTCCAACCTCACGCTTGCGGGCAGCCTGCCCCTGCTCTGGATATTGCTGCGCTGAGGCAGAAAAAACAGCTCTCATCGGTCAAAGAAGGGACTCTGGTTGAGCAGCAGCCAATACAGGCCCAATTGTCGCGTCGCGTCAAGGAACTGCTCAAAATCCACGGGCTTGCGGATGTAACTGTTGGCCCCGAGCCCGTAACTTTCGAGGATATCGTTCTCCTCGGCTGAAGAGGTGAGGACTACCACGGGCAGAAGCCTCGTGTTGGGGTCGGCACGTATGGCGCGTAAAACTTCCAGCCCGCTGAGCTTGGGAAGATGAAGGTCCAGAAGCACAACCTGAGGGAGCTCCTGGACATTCCTCCCAGTGTAGGTTCCTGTCCCCGACAGGTAATCCAGAGCCTCGGCTCCATCCCGCGCGACGACAACCTCATTGGCTATAAGGCTCTTCCTGAATGCCCTCAGGGTCAGGTCGACATCGTCGGGATTATCTTCAACAAGAAGAATAATTTTCTTTTTCATGACTGTTCCTCCGATGATGGCATGGTTATGTGCGGAAAGGGAATAGTAAAGAAGAAGGTCGCTCCGTGATCGATTTCGCCCGTCGCCCAGACTTCGCCGCCATGGCGATGCACAGCCCTCTGGACCGTGGCAAGGCCTATACCTGTGCCGGGGTATTCATGGTGGCCATGAAGCCTCTGGAAGGCCTCGAAAAGCTTCGCCTTATACCTGGGATCGAATCCTGCCCCATCGTCCCGCACAAAGAAGGCAGGGCCATGTTCCGGATCCCGCAGCGTTCCCACGGTGATGTGGGCTTGTTTGCGCTTCGCGGTGAACTTCCAGGAATTCTTTAGCAGATTGTCCAGGATGATGCGCATCATCCGGGAGTCGGCAAAGGCCCGCAT
>PGXP01000049.1 GCA_002839205.1 Spirochaetae bacterium HGW-Spirochaetae-9 | reverse complement strand
AGATTGTTTTTCATGCATTGCTTCCTTTCGGAGTCGCCTTGAATCGACTCGGAGAGAATTTTTCCAGAGAGAATTCAGGCTTTATCCCCAGTATGAGGTCAGCCATAACCCTCCCTGTTATCGGCGAGAGCGCGATGCCATCCCCTTCATGACCCGCGGCTATAAAGAAGCCTTCCGCTCCAGGGACTTCACCCAGGAAAGGCATGCCGTCGGGCGTTGAAGGACGAAGCCCCGCGAATGTTCGAATAAAATTGATTTTCGCCATCACAGGGAAGAAGCGCCGAGCCTGTTCGGCAATCAGCGCAATGGCTTCCGGATCGGTGGATTTATCAAATCCGGCATTTTCTCGCGTGGAGCCTATAAGGTAATTCCCATTGTGCGTTCCGGTGAACGCGAAACCCAGTCCAAACTTGTCCCCTGGCCTTACAATCCCATCCGAATGCGCCGTCTGCGGTTTCAGCTTGGAAACGATGTATTGGGCGCTCCAGACATTCGTTTTTCCTATGGGGGGAATAGCCTCGGTGACGATCACCTGTCCCTTGCGAGGCGTTATGGGTACTTCGAAACCTATCAGCTTCATCAGGTCATTGGCCCAGGCTCCTGCGGCATTGACGACGGCTCCGGTTTCCACGATATCGCCCGAATCCAGGGCTATCACCCAGCCCCCCGACCTCTGCCTGATATCTGCTGGCCTGGTTCTCGAAAGAAACCGCAGCCCGAAGTTCTTGGCTCCCAGGAGAAATCCCTTCATCAAGAGCATCGGGTTCACCTGCGAATCTCTCGCGCTGTAGGTGGATGCGATGATGTCGTCGGCCACAAGGGGCTGAAGCTCAAGGAGGCGCTTGCGGTCGATGATATCCACTTCAAGGCCATAGCGGTTCTGGCTTGCAACGAATTCTTCCATGATGGACAGGTGTTCCTTGTCCTCAATGAGAATCGTGCCGCCCCTTGTATCGAATTCGATGTCGCAGGGAAGTTCTTCCTTCAGGGTTTCAAAGAGTTCGAGACTCCTGAACGCCATCTCCAGAAGTATTCCCGGCTTCTTGGACTGCAAAAGAATCATATCGTCACAGGAGCCCGAAGCGCCCGCACCCATAACCACCTTGTCTATCAGTATGACATTTTTTCCGCGCTTGCTGAGCTCATAGGCTATGGACGTACCGTTGACGCCGGCGCCCAGGACAGCGACATCACAAAGTAGATTTGCCATGCCGAGGCCTTAGTCCCTTACCAGGCCGAAATGGATGTATCGGGCCAGCGTCACGATATCGAATACCGGCTTCCCGCAGGATTCCTGTATCGCCTTTCTGAAAGGTGGCATATTTGTACACTCCAATACTATGAAATTGATGTCGGGATGATCGCTTACAAGCTTACATGCTACATCCCTGAGTTCCGTTTCGGCCTTGTCGACATCGAGGAGAGGAACCAGGTTCGGGTCCCCCTTGTCCAGAAAGACCCTCGTGAACTCCGGAGAGTCATCCATCCCCGCTATCGCGAGGGGAAGCCCGGAGGCCCCGCATTCTTCAAAATGGCGACTTGTGAGCGATGCGGCCCGTGCCGTCATTACGCCGGCCTTTCCACGATTTCCAAAAATCCTGTAGAGAAACGGCAGCTGTAGCAGGCTCGAAGTAAATACCGGTATATCGACCGACGCACTCAGTTGCGTCTGGAAGAGGGCGAGAAAACCACAGCTTGTCGTTATGGCGCGCACGCCCTCGGCTTCCAGCTCCCTGGCAGCCTTTATGAAGGGTTCGAGAAGGCTGGGGTCCCCCTCCTCCACCACGCGCCGTGGCGAAGCGCCCTCAACCTTGCGATAACGGACAGGAAAGGGGAAGGTACGCGCATTCCCTATGTCCCCTTCTATTCGGGGGAATCGGGTATCCAGCATGAGTATGCCGAGTGCCTGTCCGTAGGTTACATGCCCTCCCCTGGCTATCATGCCAGAGCCGCCTTCGAAGCCTGGACAGCCTTCTTGTTTAGAATGAAGAATATTGTCATAGCGATAAGTCCAATGATGATGATGGCGATCTGGGGTCCAAGCTGGGTCATGATCTTCACATTGCAGACAAGGACAACCAGCCCGCTGGTGACGAGGCCAAGAAGGATGCGGACGATCAGGCTCATTGTCTTGAAGAGGTACCCCGAGAAGGTCGCAGCCCAGAGGCCGGAAATGATGATTCCAAGAATAAAAGTAGCCAGAATATCGAGCGCGGTTCCTCTCAGTATTAGGGCTGAATTATAGACAAAAATGAAGGGAATCAGGTAGCCCATGATGGCGATGAGTGACGATTCCACACCCGTGGCCAGAGGCTTGGTGCCGGCGATGGCTGCTCCGCAATAGGAAGCTATGCACACAGGCGGCGTGACTTCGGCCATAATCGCGAAATAGAAGACGAAGAGGTGGGCAGGCAGGACATCGATGCCGAGCGCCATCATGGCTGGACCGCCTATCGTTACCGCGATGATATAGGCTGGTGTGCAAGGCAAGCCCATGCCCAGGATGAGACAGGTGATCATCACAAGTATGAGTGCGGGAAGAAGGAAACCGCCTGAGAAGCTCTGGATGGCGGTCGCTATGCCGAGGGCCAGGCCGGTATAGGTTACGACAGCGACGACCATGCCGGCGCCGGCGCAGGTTACGCCCAGCATAATGCAGTTATAGCCGGACTTTTCGAAGATCTGGAAAAGTTTCTTTGGAGAAAGCCTTGTATCCTTCCTGAGGAAACTGATGAGGAAGGAAGAGCCGATCGCATAGGTGCAGGCTCCGAAGGGTGAATAGCCGATAACCAGAAAAGCGATGAGGACGACAAGGGGAAGAAGGAGATAGGAATCCAACAGGACTTGTTTCCAGGAAAGCATATCCTTGGGGTCCATGGCTCTCAGATTGTCCTTCAGGGCGACAAAGTGCACTCGCCAGTAAATGCTCACATAATAGAGAATGGCTCCCAGCGCGGCCGCCAGAGCGATGGTTGCGTAGGGAATATTCGTGATTTCCGACATGACAAAAGCACCGGCGCCCATGATGGGGGGCATTATAAGGCCGCCCGTGGAGGCTGCCGCTTCCACCGCGCCCGCAAACTGCGGTCGATAGCCCAGCTTCTTCATCAAGGGAATGGTGAAGGTGCCCGTCGCGTAAACGTTGGCCGAGGCGACACCCGAGATGGAACCGAAGAGCCCCGAGCTGATGACAGCGATCTTGGCGGGTCCGCCGGGACCCTGTCCTGCCAATTTTGAGGCGAGATTGGTAAAAAAGGCTCCTGTTTTCGTCATTTCCATGAAGGAACCGAAAATGACGAAGATGGCGACAAAGGTTGCCGTGACGCCAGTGATGGACCCGTAGATGCCTGAATCGGAGAGAAGATAATTCATCTCGACAAGGCGAGAAAAGCGCAGGGGTCGCGAATAGAATATGCTCGGCAGGTACGGAGCCACGAATACGTAGAGGAGGAATACGGCCACGAGAATAGCCATGGCCGGCACGACGACGCGGCGTATAGCCTCGATGACGAGAAGGATGTTGATGGTTCCCAGCACTATCTGGAGGGTTGAAACCGACGACACCATTTGCATTCTCATGTTGAGCGGCTCGTTGTAGATGATGATGTACAAGGCCGGAACGAGGGAGGCTATAGCGAGAATCCAGTCGAGCCAGCTGGGCATGTCGACGGGGGATTTCTTCTTTGTCGCGGGAAAGAGAAGAAAAGCCATCGGCAGAAGGAAAAGCATATGGATGCCTCGCTGAATGCGGGGCTGCATGATACCGAACACAGCTGTATACAGATAGAACAGGGCGATCAGGGCGGACCAGACTCCTATCATCCACTTGAGTGGAGCTTTGAGATTTCGCATATATTCCCCTTTGAGTTACGAAAAAAAAATGAGAAACGAGGAGCTGCGCCTGGTCCTGAAAGGCAGGCGCGACTCCTTTTCAATCCGCCCTGAGGGGCTTTATTTCATGTATCCAGCTTCTTTGTAATACTTGAGGGCACCTGGATGCAGGGGAACCTGGACCGTACTGCCCGCATTCTTGGGCTCGAAAACCTTGTAACCAGCGCCGAGCTGAAGGAGGAAAGCCTTATTCTCATTGAGAATCTTGGTGAGGACATAGACGACATCGTCCGGCATGCTCGGGCTGACGAGCATCTCGGTGGAATGGCAGAGCGTCTGAATGTCGTTCGGCATACCCGTGTAGGTGCCGCCGGGAACCTTAGCCAGACCGGAATTGAGAGCGACCGTGCCATAGGTGGTCGCGCAGAAGTTGATAAGTTCGTCAGACAGGGCCATCAGGGTTGAAGGCCTGCCCATGGACATCTCGGTGATGATGGCTGCAGGAAGTCCTACACAGGTGAAGGCGTAATCGACATGCCTGTCCTTGAAGAGGCTGGGCATATCGCCGTAGATAGCCTGGACGACGGTGCCGCCAGCCTGCTTGATCTTGTCATAGGAAAGTCCATAGTGCTGAAGTACGAAGGAAGTCATCACATACTCGGAGGTGCCCGTCATCGGAGCCGCCACCTTAACCTTTTCGCCTCTTTTTACCTTGGCTATAAACTCATCAAGTGTCGTGATGCCTTGGTCCTTGGCTGCGAGAAAGTGGTAGTAATCGACGGCCAGGGTGCCGGCGAATGCCGCGATTTTCTTGTATGCCTTGTCGTAGATGGGTGCGGTGCCATTGTAGGCAGCCTTGTCGACATAGCCGACGCCCCATGCGAGGTCTGCGTCACCCTGATGCAGGGCGATAGGATTGGCTACGCCGCCGCCCGGAATAACCTTGATCGTGATTCGCGGTTCTTTCTCGTTGACGAGGCGAGCGAATCCGCCGGCTACCGTGTACCAGCCGCCGCCCATTCCGCCTGCTACCCACGTATAGGTGCCGGCTTTCATGGATGCTGGTCCAACCTGGGCAAAGGCCATCCCTGCTGCGACAAAACACAACAGCAGCACAGCCACTGTCTTCCCGAATTTGTTCATGCTTACCTCCTGTGATACATACCCTGCCACTCACCAGCAGATGAGTAATCGTAAAACAGGTTTCAGCCTCTGTCAAGAAAATTTTTATGAATTTTTATACATTAAGATTAGTATATATATATCTTTAGATCGTGCTTAGATCGGGGTCTCAAACGTGAATTCACCAGCGACAGCTACAGAATGTATTTGGGCCTTGTATATCGAATCCTCGTCGCCTTCGATTATATCCGTGTCCAGCACCGTAAAATCCGCCCACTTCCCGGGCTCGAGACTGCCCCGGTTTTCTTCTTCGAAGTTGGCACGGGCGGCCCAAATGGTCATGGCGCGTAGCGCCTCGACGCGGGAGAGCGCCTGCAAAGGCTGGAATCCCCCCGCTGGCAGACCCTCGTCATCCTTCCTGAAAACAGCCGAGCGGAATCCCCGCAAAGGCTCTATCATCTCTATCGGAAAATCGCTTCCATTCGCGATCCATCCGTTCTGGGTGAGGAGGTCGCGATAGCGGTGGGCTCGGCCCATGCGCGAGGCTCCAAGGCGGAATTCTATCCAGGCCATGTCTGACGTGGCGTGCGTGGTCTGTATGGAGGGTATGACGCCAAGCCTTCCGAACCGGGGCAGGTCGTCGTCGTGGACGAGCTGGGCATGCTCAATGCGCCAGCGCAGGTCATTTCCGGGTTCGAGATGCCTTTCGTAAGCGTCGAGGACGAGGCGAGCGGCCGCGTCGCCTATGGCGTGGACGTTCATCTGGAATCCGCAGGCCCTGGCGACGCGGCAGACGCGGTCCAGTTCCGCGGGATCCAATGTGAAAAGGCCGAGATTTTCCGGATCATCAGCATAGGGTTCGAGGAGGCGGGCGCCCCTGGAGCCCAAAGCCCCATCGGCGAACATCTTGAACGATCGGATCGTGAGTCTGTCGCCAGCCAGGGGGCCGCGCGAGGCAAAAAATTCGATATTTTCCTTTGTAGGCGCAAGCATCGCATAGATGCGGATTGAAAGAGCAGCCTCCCCGCCCATCTTCCCGAAGAGGAGAGCCTCGTGCATTTCCGTGCCGGCGTTGGATACCGAGGTCAGGCCGGCGGCGAAACAGTTTCGCTGGGCGGCCAGAAGAGCCTTCCGCATCGTCGCCTCGCCGGGGGGAGGGATTGCATCCCTTACCCGATCTACAGCGTTGTCCAGGAGGAGTCCTGAGGGCTTGCCTCCCGAAATGGCGACAGTTCCCCCTTCAATCGTTGTGGAAGCGTCGATACCTGCCGCCGCGAGGGCTGCCGAATTGGCGATGGCGGCGTGGCCATCGACCCGGATGGCAAGGACAGCTTCGCGGGGGAAAGCCCTGTCGAGCAGTTCATTGGTGGGAAACTGCGCCGGGCTCCATTTGTTCTGATCCCAGCCCCTCCCTTGCACCCAGGCGCCGGGCTGCTCTGCGTGATGGGCGACGAGTCTCGCAACCGTTTCTTCCCAGGATTTTGTCCCGAAAAGCCATGCACGCTGGAGGAGGTAGCCATAGCTCAGGAAGTGGCAGTGGGGGTCCATGAACCCGGGATAGACGAAGGATTCTCCCAGATCGATACGCCTGGCCGCGTGAAAGGCAGCCTCGATATCTTCTCGTCCGCCGAGGGCTACAATCCGGCCATCGCGCAGCGCCATGGACTCCGCGGTCGAGAATTGCCCATCGACCGAGTATATGCGTCGGGCAGAGATGATGGTGTCGACCTTGCGGGATGAGCTTCCTTCCATGGAGGATACAATGACATTCCCCGGGCAAAATGAGAAGGGCAGCCCCGCGGGACTGCCCTTCTTTACAGAAAAAGACGAGCGCGGCTCAGACGGCCTGTTCGTCCCACTTGACGGGGAGAATGGACTTCTCGTTCTCGCGGTCGAAGTATCTCGCCTTCGCCATGTCGGGATCGAAAACGATGTCGTCCCCATGCTTGTAGAGGTGATGAGGATCTATCCTCGCGACCATGCCCTGGGTGGGCGTCGAAGCCTGGAGGTGGATTTCCGCGCCGAGAGGCTCCACTACGGTGACCTTGGCCTTGATGACGCCAATCTCCAGCTTCTGGTTGGCCACATCGAGATCCTCGGGGCGGATGCCGAAGGAGACTTCCTTGCCGACATAGGGCTTGAGAAGTGCTACATGGGCGGGATCGGGGAGGAGCTTGAAGGCGCCTTCGTCGATGATGATCTTCCCGTCTTCCTCCAGCACCTTTACGGTGAGGAAGTTCATGGGGGGAGAACCGATGAAGCCAGCGACAAATTTGTTAATCGGATTGTTGTACATGTAGAGGGGCGAACCGATCTGCTGGACGAGGCCGTCCTTCATGACGACGATCCTGTCGCCCATGGTCATGGCTTCAACCTGGTCGTGGGTTACATAGATCATGGTAGCCTGGAGCTTGTCGTGGAGCTCGATGAGCTCGGCGCGCATCTGCACGCGGAGCTTCGCGTCGAGGTTGGACAGCGGCTCGTCGAAGAGGAAGACCTTGGGCTTGCGGACAATGGCGCGGCCGACGGCGACGCGCTGGCGCTGGCCGCCCGAAAGCTGCTTGGGCTTTCGTTCGAGGAGCTTTTCGATGTCGAGGATGCGCGCAGCTTCCTTGACGCGCTGGTCGATCTCCGCCTTCGGAAGTTTGCGGATCTTGAGGCCGAAGGCCATGTTGTCGTAGACGGACATGTGCGGATACAGGGCGTAGTTCTGGAAGACCATCGCGATGTCGCGATCCTTGGGCGGCACATCGTTGACGAGCTTGCCGCCGATGTAGAGCTCGCCTTCGGTGATGTCTTCGAGACCCGCCACCATGCGGAGCGTCGTCGTCTTGCCGCAGCCCGAGGGGCCGACGAAAACGACGAATTCCTTGTCGTTGATGACGATGTTGGCGTCGCTTACGGCGCGGACGTTGCCATCGTACACTTTACCGATTTTCTTCAGTTCAACTTTGGCCATGATGCCTCCCTTATGGGGTTTATGTTAGTACTTCAGTGTAATCCCCTTTTCAGGGGCGGTCAACGTTCAAAAACAGGCCGCCTCAATTATCCCTTGCTACCTCCGCGTCATAGAGTTCCTCAAAATATCGCTTGTGGCGGCCTTCCTCGATAGCCAGCAGCTCGAACACACCTTTCGTGTCCGTGTCGGGGGAAGATGTCGCGAGGTCGGCGTAGAGAGAGCCCGATCTTTCCTCTTTCTTTATGGCGGCGACGAGAATGTCCTGAAACGTCATGGCTGAAGTCGGGGTTTCCGACTCCGCCAGGCGCGTGGACAGCCCAAGATCCACTGAAGCCTTGGCCGACAAACGCAATCTTCCCCCCGTCTTCATGTTCGTCAGTCTGGAGACATGGCCCTGTTCCATCGCCCGGAATTCCGCGAGTGTGGATCTCTGCGCGGCAAAGGAGGCGTTCATCAGAAGCTCTTCATAGAAAGCTATCGCCGCTCTCTCCCTCCCGATGGCGAAGTCGAGAGCCTGGGCGAATGTCGCGTTGTCCAATTCATCCTCCTTTGCCGCCAAGAAGGCGGTCGATGCCGATGGCCGCTCTATGGCCATCGGCGATAGCCGAAATCGCGTCCTTCCTGTCATTCACGAAGTCGCCGCCCGCGAAGATTCTTTCGGCGCTTGTTTTTCCGTCCTTCGCCACCTGCGGCCGGAAGCGTTGTATGACGATTCCATCCTCTTCGGCGATATAGCTGAGTTCAGGGCCCTGTCCGATGGCGGAAATTATGGAATCATAACGTTCTTCCCTTACCGCGCCGGGAATCGCCTCCGGAATGGGGCGCTTTCCTTCCTCTTTCTGCACCATTCTCGCTTCATTCCAGATGAATAACACCCCGCCTTCCTGGGCATCCCTGACTTCAAGGGGGATGGCCTTTTCGATGAGCCGCGCCCCTTCCTCCTTCGCTTCCCTGATCTCTTCGGAATCGGCAGGCATATCTTCCTCGCGACGGCGGTACAGTATGTCTACCTTTGCGCCGTTGCGGAGTGCCGTCCTGGCCGCGTCCATGGCAACGTTGCCGCCACCAATCACGGCCACCCTCTTTCCAAGGCCAAGCTCCTCTCCCCTTGTGGCCGCGGCCAGAACGGCTACT
>PGXP01000317.1 GCA_002839205.1 Spirochaetae bacterium HGW-Spirochaetae-9 | reverse complement strand
GGTTCCGGAAAAACCCTTGTCGCATGGATATCCGCATTGCAGGTCATCGAGGGTGGGGAACAAGTCGCCTTCATGGCTCCTACGGAACTGCTTGCCCGCCAACATGCGGAGAAAGCGGCCGAATGGCTCGAGCCACTCGGAATCCGTTTGGCGTTCCTCACTGGTTCCGTTGTCGGCAAATCGCGAAAACTGCTCCTCGAGGCGCTGTCGGCCGGACACATCGATATCATTATCGGTACCCACGCCCTCTTCTCTCCTGAAGTAACCTTCTCGAAACTCAGATATATCATAATCGACGAGCAACATCGGTTCGGAGTGGTCCAACGGGTATCGTTGCTCCAGAAGGGGCGTGCTCCGGATGTGCTCATGATGACAGCGACTCCCATTCCCCGTACCTTGGCACTGACTGTCTTCGGGGACCTGAACATCTCGACGATACGCACCATGCCCGAAGGAAGGCTCCCGGTGACCACGTACCTTGTGGCGAACGAGAGCAGGGAACGCATGTACGCCGCGGTCGGAGTCGAATTTTCCCGTGGGCACCAGGCATATTTCGTCTATCCCCGGATCGACGACCGGGGAGAATCCTCCCTACGTGATGTCGAAACCATGTTCCAACTACTCACAACAACCATGTATCCCGGAGTTCCCGCCGCCCTGATCCACAGCAGGTTGCCGGAGGAGGAGAAGGTCTCTATCCTCACACGGTTCAGGAAGAAGGAGCTTTCCTACCTGGTCTCTACCAGTGTTGTCGAAGTCGGTATCGATATCCCGAACGCAACCTGCATGGTCATCGAGCATGCCGAGCGGTTCGGCTTGTCCGCCTTGCACCAACTACGGGGAAGAGTCGGACGAAGCGACCTCCAATCGTATTGCTTTCTGGTCTACGAGCGGGAGCTGGGGGAAGATGCCCGGAAGCGGCTCATGGTCATGAAGGAATCGAACGACGGATTCCATATCGCCGAGCAGGACCTGTTGATCCGCGGACCTGGCGAGGTGGCCGGTACACGCCAGTCGGGGTTCCTGAAGTTGCGGTTCGCCAACTTGACCGATAATTTCGAGATGATCGAGCTTATTCGGGACGAAATCGATGGAATTCTACGCAGCGACCCGGGCTTGGTTTCCATTGAACACGCTATGGTCAGGGATGTCCTCATCAATGCGGCGCCGTTCGACGACAAGTCAGTTGAGAACTGAACTCCATTGCATTTTATCGCCGCACACCGTATGGTAGGCATATGAGAATAACCGGAGGGCTCTATCGTGGAAGGGTCGTCACCTGTCCCCCAGGTGAGATCAGGCCTGCAATGGACAAGATGCGCGAATCGCTTTTCTCCATCCTCGGAAACATATCCGACACATCCTTCCTGGATTTGTTTTCGGGTAGCGGTCTGGTGGGGATCGAAGCCGCATCGCGCGGTGCCGAGCCTGTCCATCTGGTCGAGATGGATGGGGGAAAGAAACCGACAATCC
>PGXP01000048.1 GCA_002839205.1 Spirochaetae bacterium HGW-Spirochaetae-9 | reverse complement strand
TTGAATACCCAGGACACAATGATTCCCGCCGATTGAAGGATGCCGGCAGCCTGTGCCTGGGCTTCGGTCAAACCGGCGAGGGCGGCGCCAAAGCGCGGATTGGGCATGCCTAGTTTG
Organism: Spirochaetae bacterium HGW-Spirochaetae-9; assembly: GCA_002839205.1. The sequence goes on along the minus strand of PGXP01000048.1, from coordinate 8,997 downwards.
GAGCCCCGAGCCTTGGACAGAACGAGGATGGCTTTTCCGAGACGCTCGGCGGCATCCCTGGTTGGGGTGCGGATAAAGACGGGGTTCCCGCTTGTGAAGTAGATCTGAAGTCCCCACTTGTAGTCCTTGTCGATGGCGGGGTAATGCTCGAGAAGGATCGACGATATCAAGTCGAAGGGAACGATGAAACCGGCACTCTTCTGGAAAGTGCCATTTTCGATCCAGGTCCAGCGCGCCCTCATCCCGTAGGCGTCGACGTTCAATTCGGACAATGTAAAATTGGCGTTGTATTCAACCATGGAATTTTGAAGGTTTCTGATCGTGCCCATTGCCTCTTCCTCTGACCAGGCGGACGCAAAGGTGGCGAGGTAGGTTTCGTCGGCATAGATTTTAGGCCAGATATCGGTTTTGGGCTGAGGAGGGGCTTCGGGCGTCGGGGCAGGGGGCACCGCGCAGCCGACGCAAAGCAGGGCGGCGATAAGTGAAAGGCAAAGACGCTTGAGCTTCACAAAGCACCTCCACATGGTGTTTCTGTCACATGGTTGTCAATAGCGATTACCGCATATTATCATGGGATCTGATTGCGGGAAAGCCACATAAGGGAGGGCGCACACGATGAGAGCAACGATGCAAAAGGTTTCAGCAATATGATGCGGATACCTGCCGACGAAGTACAGGCCCAGCTTGAAGCAGTTTTGCTGGGGCGTGGCTGTCCACCTGCCAAGGCAGAGAAAGTGGCCCTTGAAATGACGCGCAATTCGATAGAAGGCACCTATACCCACGGCATCAACCGCTTCAAGCGGCTTGTGGGCGACATCGATGCCGGTTATATAGCGATGGATGCCGATCCGAGCCTCATCGCCGGTTTTGGGGCTATCGAAAACTGGGAAGGCAATCTTGGCCTCGGCATCGTGAATGCCTGGGCTGCGATGGGAAGGGCTATCGAGCTCGCCAAGGTCCACGGCATTGGCTGTGTCGCGCTGCGCAATACGAACCATTGGCTGAGGGCTGCTACCTACGGCTACCAGGCCTGCGAAGCGGGCATGGCCGGCATCTGCTTTACAAACACTCGACCGAACATGCCTACCTGGGGCGCGATCGATCCTCGCCTGGGCAACAACCCTCTGGTGATGGCCTTCCCCTGGAAGGAAGGCGAGATCATTGTCGATATGGCGATGTCGCAGTTTTCCTACGGGGCTTTGGAGCTGGCCATCCTGGAAGGCCGTCAGATGCCCGTTGTGGCAGGCTTTGACGCGGAGGGAAATTTGACCAGCGATCCGGCCGCGGTGCTGGCCACCAGGCGGAGCATGCCGGTTGGCTACTGGAAGGGCGCCGCCCTCTCCTTTGTCCTCGACATTTTTGCCGCCGGCATCTCTCTGGGCAACACCACTTCGGCCATAGGCAAGCTCGACGCCGAAATTGCGCTCTGCCAAACCTTTATTGCCATCAATTTTGCCCGCATAGCCCCCCGTGAGTCCGTCGATGAGATCGTGAGGAGCGCCGTGGAAGATCTCCTTGCCTCGAAGCCCGACGGATCGTCGCGTCCCGTCGTCTACGCGGGGCAGCGCATGAAGGAAGTACGTAAACGCAATATGGACGAAGGCATCCCCGTCGACGAGAGGGTCTGGTCGAGTATTCTGGCGCTATAAGGATTTTGCGATAGCGCGGGCAAAACCGGGCAGGGCCCCCCTGATGACAGCCTGGTCCACGCAGAAGGCGATGCGGAAATAGCCCGGCGTGCCGAAAGCCGACCCCGGAACGACGAGAATGTTCTCGGCCTTGAGATTGTCGAGAAAGGCTTGGTCGCCTGCTGTGCCTGGGATTTTGGGAAATAGATAGAATGCGCCTTCGGGCAGGCTGAACTCATATCCAGCCTCTTTCAAGCCTGAGGCGAGGAGGTCGCGGGCGCTCTGGTAGATCGATACATCCACGAGGGTAGGCCAGGGCAGGGCGGCGATGACATGCTGCATGAGGCTGGGCGCGTTGACAAAGCCCAGTATCCTGTTGGCGAGGCTCAAGGCTCCCATGATGTCGCCCAGATCCTCGGCGCGGGGATTAACCGCCACATAGCCGATTCGTTCTCCAGGCAGGGAGAGCTCCTTCGAATAGGATGTGACGAGGATGGAGTGAGGATAGGAGGCGAGGGGGCTGGCTACCGCTGCTCCATCGAAGGCGAGGGCACGGTAGGGCTCATCCGACACAAGGTAGATGGTGTGGCCCAAGGCTTTGCCGCGGCGTTCCATGGCCGCGGCCAGGGCGGCCAGGTCGCCGGCGGGGTAAATTCTGCCCGTCGGGTTGTTCGGCGTGTTGACGAGAACGATCTTGGTCCGTGGCCCCATCGCCACTTCGAGGGCTTCGATGTCGAGGCTGAAGTCGGCCCTGGTGGGCACAATTTTCAATACACCCCCATGGTTGTCGGCGATAAAGCCATACTCGACAAAATAGGGTGAATTGACGAGCACTTCATCGCCTGGTTCCAGAAGAGCCTTGAAGACGATGTTGAGGCCGCCGGCTGCACCGCAGGTGACGATGATATTGGAAGCTTCGACGGGAACGCCCTGTTCGGCCGCAATCCTCGCCGCTATGGCTTTTCTGGCTGCGGGGAGGCCTGCGTTGGGCATGTAGGCATGGAGGCTGGGCACGTCGGCCATGGCGATAGTGCACAGCGCTTCCTTGAAGGCTCCCGGCGGCGAAACGTTGGGATTGCCGATGCTGAAGTCGAAAACCTTATCGTCGCCGTAGAGGGCTTTGAGCCGCGACCCTTCCTCGAACATCTTCCGGATCATCGAGCCATTGGCCACGAAATTCTTCATTTTAGCCGCAATCGCCATTGGTAATCTCCTGTCAATCAGTGCTTTTTCAGCTGTCTTGTGAACGCTCTTCCTCAGGGTAGAGCCCGATCATTCGCGCTTTAAGCCGCGTGAGGCCGAGAAGGGTTTCAATCTGCGGTGTCGCTTCGCCCACTAGGCTGCCAATTTCCACTACGGCAGTGAGGATGGCGTCCAGCTCCAGGGGGCGTCCTGCCTCCACGTCCTGGAGCATCGAGGTCTTGAATGCGCCAAGGGTTCGGCTGATCGCAATCCTGTCATCCACGCTCTGCTCTATCGGGCAGCCAATCTTTTCGCCAACCCTCTTGGCTTCGATCATGACCTCCCTGCAGAGGCGAAGGACGAGGGGGTCGCCCACGATGCGGTCCATGGTAGCCCCGGTGAGGGCGGAGAGGGGATTCATCGTCATATTCCCCCAGAGCTTGTACCAGATATCGCTCTGGATGGATGGACTGAGGCGGGGTTCGAAGCCGGCTTCGGCCAGGACGGAGCCGATTTTTTTCAGCCGTTCTGTCATGGCGCCCGAGGGTTCTCCGATGATGAGGGTTTGCAAGGGCAATGTTTTCACAAGGCCAGGCTCAGGGCAGGAAGCGCCCAGGTGGATGACGCAGCCTATGATGGATTGGGGCGGTATGAGGGCGGAAATGTTGCCACCTGGATCGGTAGAACGGAGCTTCGTGCCTGCCAGCCTTCCGCCAAAATCCTGGAAGAACCACCAGGGCACGCCGTTCATGGCAGGCATGACGATCGTATCGGGGCCGATGAGGCCAGCGGCGCTTTCGGCTGCCGCCTGGAGAGCCGGCGCCTTCACAGCCAGCACCACGAGATCCTGAATGCCAAACTTTCGCGGGTCTTCCTCAGCCCTGATGGCCGCCGAACTCACTCGGCCATCGCGTGAGCCTTCGATTGACCGCAGACCTTTTTTGCGCAGGGCCTCAAGGGTTGCGCCGCGCGCAAGCCCCGATACTTCGTGGCCTGTGCGCGAAAGGGCGAATCCAAGGGTTCCGCCGATAGCCCCAACGCCAACAATGCATATTTTCATCTGGCTTCCGAATCCTTTCAGGAAGGATATCCTTAGCCGAGGAGGATCGCAAGCAGAGCGACATAGAGCATCGCGACCACCAGAAAAATACCTGTAGGCAGGATGCATTTGCGGATTGTGGCAGGAAGGCTGGATTTGAAATGCTCGACGCTGACGACGAGGCAGGAATGCAGGGGGGAAAGCATCATGCCCGCATAGCCGAAGGCCCCTGCCAGTACGATGGCAGCCTCGCGCGGGAAAGGGCCACCCTCTGGAACAAGGCCGAGAACGATGGGGAAAGCCAGACCGACATAGCCCAGCCCGACACCAGTTACCAGCCCCGTTATGAGGGGAATGAGGGCTACGGCGAAAATTGAAGGAATGCCGGCGCTGGCGAGTTCCTCTGCTGCGGCCTGCGCAACTCCCGCTCCGCTGAGGAGGGCCGAAAAGACCCGTATGCCGATGATGACGGCTATCAATTTTACGGTGGAGGCGGTGATGCAGTTTTTGAACGAGGCGAATCCGCTGGCACCGAAGCCGATGAAGAGGCTCCCTGCCAGGAGACCCAAAAGGATGGGTGGATATCGGCCGATGAGGGCTTTGGCTGAATTGGATATCGCCAGGCCAGAACTAAGGGCGCTCCAGATGATGGCGAGAGCGATGTAGGTGCCAACCACGAGGATGAGCGGCGCGGCGCCTCGAATAAAGACAGCGGCCTTGTCCGTAAAGGCTCGCAGGACTTTGGAAGGTGCCGATCCACGAGCCGGCGCAACCCTGAACGCTCCTTTTTCCCTTTTTCCCGGAAGGATGAATGTCAGGCCGAGCACGGCCAGAACGGGGAGGGAGTAGATATTGAGCAGCATGAGCCGCGTCACCGGAATGCCGGAGAGGGATGTGGTGAGGATAAAGGCAGGATAGAGCGGCCAAAAAAGCTCGAGCATGTGCCTGAACCAGAAATTGGCCGCCGTAAGCGTGACGGAGCTGAGTTTGTGATCGTGATCGAGGGATTCGACGAGGGGGGCTGACAATATTGCCCCGCCAGGCATCGGCAGGGTTCCGATAAGGAGGGGGGTAGTGACCATGGCCGCCCTCGTCGAAGGCGAAATTTCCCCGATAGAGGCTGAAAATTTCGCCATGGCTCCGGATTTTTTCATAGCCGAGGAGAAAGCCATGATGCAGGCCATCAGAGCTACAAGGAGGATGGTGTCGAGCCTGAATACCTCGGTGATGACGAGACTCGACACTTCTCCGATTCCAAGGCCCCTCCACAGGGCGAGCAGCACACCGCCCAGCGCGGCTGCCAAGCCGATATGGACCTTTCTGAATGTCGCGAAGACAATGACAGCAAAAACGACGAGGAGTTGAAGGAGAGCGGGAAGGCCAGGCATCAGATAGCGCTGGTGGAGAGCCTCTCCTGCTGTCCGATCTCGAAAGCCTGCTCGGAAATCTTTTTCTCCTGATCCTCGATGAGGGCTTTGACGACATCGCCGATGGAGACAAGGCCGGCGAGTCCTCCGCTTCCCTTTACGGGGAGGTGGCGGAAGTGGTTGTCGGTCATGATGCTCATGCAATCGGCAATGCTCGTATTCGGCTCGACATAGATAAGCTTCTTCGTCATCATGTCGCCGACCTTCGACGTTTCACAGTCGTAGCCTTTCAGTATTATCCGACGAGCGAAATCCCTCTCGGAAAATATGCCTGCTACGCCACCATCGGGCGAGAGCACCAGACTGGCGCCGATATTTTTGTCGGCCATAATTTTCAGGGCTTCAATTACCGGCGTATCGGGACTCACCGAGATGACGGCATTGCCTTTTCTGTCCAGAATATCCTTGACTCTTGTCATTCTGCCCTCCTGAAACTGAAAGTTAAAGCACTTTGACGCACAAGGCAAGAGCCGAAATGAGGCATTCGACGGGGCTGATGATGATTTATCGCGTATATTGACAATACTTTGTATTTCGTCAATATCCATAGTATACTGATATAAGGACTCCTTTTCGGCTTCGGCAGGTGCCGGAAAAATGTGGGATTCCTTCCGGAGTGTCAATGAAAAGCAAACTTCTCGCGGTGCCCTTCGAAACAGCCTCGCGTTTTCCTGATCGCACATCACACAAATGGAAGACGAGGGAAAAAACGCTCAGCCGGACGTATGGCGAATTCGCCCATACTATCAGGGTTTTGTCCGCCGGATTCAAGGCCGCCGGCATCATCAAGGGCGACCATGTCGGATTCTTTGTCAACAACCGCTTCGAATGGATCTGCACGGATTTCGCCCTCATGGCACTGGGAGCTGTCAGCGTTCCCCGTGGATCGGATACGGCGCCCAAGGAAATAGAGTTCATCTTCCACCACTCCGACTCCCGACACCTCATTGTCGAAACCGTGCAGCAGTTGGCATCCCTCATCGAGGATTTTACGGATATAGACTGGGAACGCTGCGCGACGATTTACATTGTCGATTCAGGCGACAAGGCCCTTGTCCCAGAACAGCTTGCGAAGAAGACACGTTTCTACGAAGACCTGCTTGCCGAAGGCGAGGCCGCCCTCGCTCTTGAGCCGGATCTTGTGGAAAAACTGGACGAACGCATCAACCCCGACGACACGCTCACCATCGTGTATACATCGGGCACGACGGGCAATCCCAAGGGCGTCATGCTCTCGCATGCGAATTTCATACAGAACCTCGTGGCCAACACGCCGAGGCTCGGCATCGACATCGAGAAGGCTGAAACGACAGTGCTCATGCTGCCTTCCTGGCATGTCTACGAGAGGGCTTTCGAATATTGCGGCATTTCCACGGGTTTGACTTTCGTCTATTCATCAGCCGGCCGCTTTGCTGCCGACCTCCTCGCCGAAAGGCCGGAAGTTCTTATATCCGTGCCTCGAGTATGGGAATCCGTCCACCAGAAACTCATCAAGGCATTCAGCGAAATGCCCTCAGGCAAGCGCAATCTCGTGCTCGCCTTCATCAAGGGCAACCAGATCTGGCTGACATCTTCCCTCTATCTCAAGGGCTGCTATATAGCCCTGCACGAACGCTCGGCGCTGGAAAAAATCCTGGCCGCCATCTGGCATTCGCTGCGCTTTGTCGTCTACTTCCCCATACACAAGATCGCCGGCGTACTGTTCAAGCCCTTCAGGGAAAAGGTTGGCGGCCGCCTGCGCCTGGCTACCTGCGGTGCCGGCTCCCTGCCTAAATACCTGGATGAGCTCTTCAATGCCGTAGGCATCACCCTCATCAATGCCTATGGCATGACAGAGTGCGCGCCAGGCATCCTTTCGCGACAGGTGGACAAGAACACTTTCGGATCCACAGGCCTGCCCTTCGACAACACCGAGGTGGAGATCCGCCTCGAGAACGGCTCCGTGGCGAAAACGGGAGAAAAGGGCATCCTCTTCGTGCGCGGACCCCAAGTGATGTCGGGCTACTACAAGAATCAGAAAGCCACCACTGCCGTTCTCGCCCCCGATGGCTGGTTGAACACCGGCGACCTTGCGGTGCGGTCTGAAAACGGCGAGTTCATCATCGTCGGCAGGGCCAAGGATACGATCGTTCTCATGGGTGGGGAAAACGTCGAGCCTGAACCCATCGAAGACAAGCTGAAGGAGAGCGCCTACATCGACCACGCCGTCGTCGTCGGCCAGGATCAGAAACAGATATCGGCCATCGTGGCGATCAACGAGGAAGAGCTTATGAAGCTTGCGGCCGAACTGAAGCTGTCGCGCAACGAGGTTATCACGGAGGGCTCGGCTTCGATCGAAAACGACCTCGTCTACAACGCCCTGCTCAAGGAAGTGGGCTTGCTCATCACGAAGGAGCAGGGCTTCAAGCCCTTCGAGCGCATAACGAAGATTTTCCCCGTTCTTAACGATTTTTCCGTGGGCAAGGAACTCACGCAGACCCTGAAGGTGAAGCGGAAATATGTCGAGGAGCGCTTCAACAAGCTCGTGGACAAATATTTCAAGGGCGACAGCAAGGGGGATAAGTGATGGTTTCGGAGCCCCTTGCCATTGCGGCCATTTCGGCCTTTGTCATCAATGGGGCTTTTTTCGCCTACGCCGTAGCGCGAAAAACCGATGTCGTCACCGATCTCTCCTACAGTCTTTCCTTCGCCTTTGTCTCTATTGTCCTCATCCTTCTCAATGCCGGCTCCTCGCCTGTTACCCTCCTTCCTGCCTTCCTGACAATTGTCTGGGCAGGGAGGCTGGGAGCCTATCTTTTTACCCGGATTATAAAGACGAAGGTGGATCACCGTTTCGACGGCATGAGGGAAGTGCCCCTCAAATTTGCCCGATTCTGGATCCTGCAGGCTATCGCAGTCATCGTCATCCTCCTTCCCGTCATCGCCTCGGCCGGTTCGCCCGAGCCTGCACGGGGCTTCGGTTTTTTCGAAGCCGCCGGCCTCCTTCTCTGGGCTGTGGGTTTTATCGTGGAAGCGCTCGCTGACGGCCAAAAATCGCGTTTCAAGCGAAACGGCGGAAAGGGCTTTATGGCGACAGGACTATGGAAATATTCCCGACATCCCAATTATTTCGGCGAATCCCTGCTCTGGTGGGGAATTTGGGTCTACGCCCTTCCCGGCTTGAGCGTCATCGGCCATCTTTCGGTGCTTGGGCCGGTATTTATCACGGTTCTGCTGCTGTTTGTGAGCGGAATTCCCCTGCTCGAAAAGAGCGCCGACGCAAAGTATGGAGCCGACTCAAATTACAGGGAGTATAAAAGGCGGACGAGCATTTTCGTTCCCCTTCCGCCGCGAAACTAAAACCCTACTCAGCCATCGTGACGACAGCCGAGATTTCCCCGACATAGAGGGGCGGAAAACCTATAGCATCCTCAAGTTCCCTGGCGAAGGCTTTGGTTTTCGCAGGCGCGCTTGAATGACCTGCTCTCCGTAATACACAATGGCTACTCTACGATGATGGTAAAATCGGGGAACTCCTTCTGGAATTCCTCGGTGGCGCGGCGCGTTATGCCCATGCCGACCACGTCGTTGACCGCCAGGCATGCGGGACATTGACCGGCAGGGTAGCCGATGGCAAGGGTAAGGGAAATGGTTTTATCCTTTTCGCTGTAGCGGACATTGGAGACAAGCCCCAAATCCACGATCGGAACATCGGACTGCGGTTCCTTCACTCTGGCAAGGG
>PGXP01000316.1 GCA_002839205.1 Spirochaetae bacterium HGW-Spirochaetae-9 | reverse complement strand
CAAGACGGAACTACCCATCATCATCGTCTCGGCACGGACCGATGAGACCGACGTGATCACCGGACTGGAACTGGGCGCCGACAACTACCTGCCCAAACCTTTCAGTCCGAAGGTCCTGGTTGCCAATGTGAAGGCATTGTTACGCAGGGCGACCTCTCCTTCCCCAGGTGACACGAGCGAACCCGATCGGCATATCGCTGTCGGGGAATTGACTATGGACCAGGACCGCCATGAAGCATTCTGGAAGGACCAGGAGATGAACCTCACCGCCAGCGAATTCTCGTTGCTGGCCATGCTCGCAGCCTCTCCGGGACGGGTCTATACCCGCAACCAGATCATCACCGGCATGCGTGGAAGCGATTATCCGGTGACCGAACGGTCCATCGATGTCCAGATCGCCAGCCTCCGTCGCAAGATGGGCGATGGTGGCAACGCCATCAAGACGGTCTGGGGAATCGGATACTCCTACCAGGACAAACCATGATCGGCAAAAGCATTCGCCAACGGCTGGTCATCCTCACCCTCTTCGTGCTTGCCCTGGCACTGGGCGGGAGCTTCCTCATCGCGAACCGGGCCTTCTCGAATACCCTGAGGGAGACCACCTATACCCAACTGGCCAACAACGCGACCTACCTCAAGACATTGCTGGAAAACGACACCTATACCATCGAACCGGACCGTTTCGATGCCTATGCCCGGGCAACCTCGCTGCGCATAACCATTGTCGGCAAGGACGGATGGGTCCTCTATGATTCCGACTACCGGGCAGCGGATATGGACAACCACCTCTACCGCGAGGAGGTCCAGCAGGCGCTGGATACGGGAAACGCGGTCAGCGAACGGCGCAGCGCGACCCAACGGTTGCCTGTCCTCTACCACGCCATCCGCATCGACGAGGATCCCGATATCGCCGTGCTGCGACTCTCGACTACGCTCAACCAACTCACCGGCTACCAGAAGAGCTATCAGAACCTGTTCCTCGGTGGTCTGGGAATCCTTGTCCTCCTGGTCACAGCCATTACCGCGATAAGCATCGGCATGATCACCCACCCGTTGCATCGGATCAAGGAGACCGCCGCACGCTATGCGAACGGGGAATTGGATGCCCGCATGCACCTCGACGGACCCAGTGAGATTTCCGAACTCGCCACCACCATGCAGGACATGGCCACCCGTTTGCGCAACACCATCGACGAGGTCGAATCGAGCCGACAACAGGTCCAGGCTATCCTGGACAGCATGACCGAAGGCATCCTGCTGGTCGACTCCTCGCTGGTCATCAAGGTCGCCAACCAGGCGGCGAAGCATTTGTTGCTGCAGACATCCGACCATGCCCAGTCGATCGAGGGTATCAGGTTGGTACAGGCGATCAGATCAACCGAGATCGTGGCGGCTTGCAACGATACACTCCTCGACGGCAAGAACCACGAGGTGACCTTGGCCCACCATGGCCACCTGTTCGGCGAGACCGCCTTGCTTGT
>PGXP01000315.1 GCA_002839205.1 Spirochaetae bacterium HGW-Spirochaetae-9 | reverse complement strand
GTTTTCTGGTATCTTCCCAAATGCAATGGTGCCGTACCCAAGTGGTAAGGGACAGGTCTGCAAAACCTCCATGCACCGGTTCGAATCCGGTCGGCACCTACGACGAGGGGACATCCGCAACACGGTGTCCCCTTTCTCATATCCTTATCCCCCCATAGGGCAACCGGACCTACAAGTGCAACAGCTTGCTCTCCATCTTCTTGAGATAATGGAATGTGGAATCGCTATCGATAAAAGCCCAGGACTTGCCCCGTTTGAGCACCAGTCCTTCGACAACCTGCTCCACCGACTGGACACCCGCACCCATCTTGCTGTTCTCAAAGCTGGTGAAAGCAGTCCCATACCGCTGTACACGCGTTTCTCCGGGGGGAAGCATTACCACCGTTGGAGCTCCCAACAGCGTCTCCTCGGAGGCGGCTCGTCCCAGACCATTCGCGAAGTGTCCGACAGCATTCTCGACCCCAAGACAGAATGTCTGGTCCGTTCCACCGTCATACAACGCCCAAGGAGTGAATGGGCGGCCACCATATTGCATCCACAAATTGTTGAACCGCAAGGGAATCTCGTTCGCTTCGGCGGCGGCTGGACCGGTGAAGAACGAGAAATACACCATCTTCTGTCGTGGGTTGATCACACTGCTCCACCCCAACCGGGAATCATCGGGGACTTTGCCGGTCACGAAGTCGGTATACCCGATCATACCGGGGACAAGCGACAGGTCGCACGTTCCCTCTTTCCTCAATGGAGCCTTTGTCAAATCGCTGAATTCCTTACCCAAGGCCAATCGTCCGGTACGATCGAATTCGGAATTCTCGACAACCGTACTGAAGCTATCGGCACACAAGTTGATCACACTGCCGGATTCCAGGAAGGGAGCGCCGGTCGTATTGTGCCACGCCACATTGGCGGGAAGAGGAACAGTTCCGGCATTCTTTACCGTAACACTACTGTAGAGGACGGGATGCCCGGGCAATAGCATATCGATCTTCCAAGCTTCGAAGGGATATGCCGAATCGGGGCCTTTCATATTGGACAACAACCAATTCGCCCCGAATTCTGCATCTGTACCATACTTGGCAACATTCCAAAGGCCATTCGCTGTCCATCCGTGCGGTTCATGGTAGACATCCCCTACCCGATGGTCAGGTCCGAAATTGGGAAAACAGAGGAAATTTCCTCCAAGATAGTAGAGCAGTGTGCTGTCCCGCCAGAATTCATGATTGTCATCGGATGCGACAGAGTACCCCTTGCCGTGGAACCAATACTGTGGATGGGCATTGACTCTTCCACCGGAGGCATTGTTGTTGCTCAGCTCAAGAACCATTCCGCCACGATCCTCGATTACAGACCTGATGGATTCATTCGAAAGCATGGTGGCATGCCGACCTTCCCACAATTGCAACCTTCTTACGTCCATAGGACCTCCCCTTGAAGACAAATTGCTACGTTCCGTTCCGATTTCTTGCGACAGACGGGTGTCAAA
>PGXP01000314.1 GCA_002839205.1 Spirochaetae bacterium HGW-Spirochaetae-9 | reverse complement strand
GATGACGACGTTTCCGAAGAAGCAATGGTCGACGCTTTGCACAACATCGGGTTCACCCATGTCCATTATGCCGAATCGGGTGTCGATATCCTGAAAACCTTGGGCAAGAAGATCAGTGTCTATGCCGATCAACATCCTGTGGTTTCATCATATTGCCCCGCAGTGGTGCGTCTGATCCAGTTGCGGTATCCCGCCTTGCTTCCCAATGTGAACCTCATGCGTACACCCGCCCAGATCACCGCACTCTATGCACGTGTGGTGCTGCAATCGGAAGGCATCGCCTCCGAGGATATCGGCGTGTTCTATATCACACCATGTGCCGCCAAATATGCACAGATCAAGACTCCCGGATCCGCGACGAGCGGACTGATCCAAGGGGGATTGAATCTCGATTACGTGTTCAATCTCATGCAAACATATCTGGCTCAACATCCGAACCGCAAAAGCGAGGAACTTGCACGTTGGGAAAAGCCGAAGATCACCGGACCGGCATTCCTATGGAGCCTCACCAAGGGTGAGAGCGCCATGATGCAAGGTCGTACCCTCTCAGTAGATGAAGTGCACAATGTGATCGAGTTTCTTGAACTGGTCGAGGACGACCGCCACAAGAACCTCGATTTCCTGGAGTTGCGTGCCTGCGACACCGGTTGTACCGGGGGTATCCTGACCTCACGGAACAGGTTTCTCGCCACCGAACGGATCAAGCATCATGCGGCCACCTTGCCCAAGGAATTGCATGAAGTAGACAAGGCTCGGATCCTTTCCTTCTCGGACCAGCTGATCCACAATTTGAAGACCGACCGTATCGTCGCCAAACATTCGTTGCAACTCGACAGGGACGTTTCCATGGCGATCAGGAAACTGGAGAAGGTGAAACGGATCACAGAAGTCTTGCCCGGCATAGATTGCGGTCTTTGCGGATGCCCCACCTGCCGTTCGCTCGCCGAGGATATCGCAAAGGCGAATGCAAGCATCCGCCGATGTGTGGTTCTCAAATTGACCGATCCCCACGGTTTGAACAATCTCGCGAAGATTTGGGGCGAAGTGATCCAAAAGGACCAGAAACCGTCTACATCGGAAGTCTGACCGACTCCAGACGCATCCGCTCGCTTGTGGAAGCTTCCCGCTCCAGCAACTCCTGACCTGCGATAACGACCGAACTGGCATACGTATCCATGGAAAGCAGCAACGCCTTCGCAGCATTTCGCACATCATCCACCGTAGTCCCGAGAATCCATGCCCGCCTATCGCTGCGGAATACATCGGTAATCCCGAACAAGGCACGACGGAACGCGATCATGGATGCATCCTTCGGATAATAGGGCTTAAGCTCGCGGCTGATTATGGATATGATGGCGAGGTCCACCAGCTCCTGGTCGACACCATCCTCGGCGATACGTCCAAGCACCGAACGGAAATCGTTCAAGGTCCCGTCGATACGGGGATCACGGTAGCTGGAAAAAACACATAACCGTTCAAGCATATCG
>PGXP01000313.1 GCA_002839205.1 Spirochaetae bacterium HGW-Spirochaetae-9 | reverse complement strand
CCCAACACGATGTTCAGAGTCGAGCTGCAGAATGGCCACACTATTCTCGCCCACCTCTCAGGAAAAATGAGAAAACACTACATCCGCATCGTCCCCGGAGACAAGGTTCGCGTGGGCCTCTCCCCCTACGATCTCTCCCGCGGCAGAATCATCTATCGAGAAAAATAATCTCTCTTCCTGATTCTCACCCAGGTAGCCCCACGCCCTCCCTGGTTACGATCGGCGGGTCCGAAACTTCCAGCCATGCTATTGGCTTCCAGAGCCCTTCTCACCGCATCGGCCATCACGGGCTCGGAGGCCGAGTGCAGGCCTTTCCCATGAATTATGAGAACCTTTTCGAGACCTGAAAGACTGCATGAATGCAAAAAATCCACGATAAGGACATCGGCCTCCGACACGGTTTTTCCGTGGAGATCGAGGACAGCCTGGGGACGCATTCGCCGAAGCCGTTCGGCTTCCTCGATTTTTGCCGACTTCTCGTCCGCTCCAGAATCGGAGACCTCGTCCTTGTCTGGAACACCATGCATCGCCATCCAGTGGTTGAGGTAATCGTCGGGATTCAGACGAGGCTTGGCGGCAGGCGCTGTACCCTTCACCGTCGTGGCAGCGGCTTTTTCCTCCAGGCCCGGTGCGTTGGCTTTCTTGCCCGGCCCCTGTTGAGCAATCTTCTTTTTGGCGTCCTTTTTTTGGCTCGCGTCCCACTGTTTCAGTATTTTATCGAAATCCATCATTCCTGCTTTGTTGATCCAGGATAATGAAAAGAAAGGCAACAGTCAAACGCTGCAAGGCGTCGGCTATTGCGCCCTCGGTTGCATCCTCCACGCTTTTCTTACATACTTCCTATAATGATGAACAAGGAAGCGAGGATAGGATGATCAGCGCGCGACGATATCGCCCCACGAGTACGAGGCTTTTCACCTGGCTGCTCAGGCATACCTTCGGGGCCTTCATCGCTTCCCGATACAGGGCGCGCGGCATCGGCCTCGAGATTTTCGAAACAGTGAAGCCGCCGTTCATACTCGTGGGCAACCACTCCACCCTCATGGATCCCTTTATCACCAACTATTTTGTGCCTTTCCCCGTACACTGGGTTTCCAGCGACGGCAATATGCGCTCTCCAATAATGAGATTTTTGCTTATCAAGCTCGTTGGATCCATCCCCAAATCCAAGGCTATCCCCGATATTGAGACGGTGAACTGGATTGTCGAATTCATAAGAAAGCGAAAGGGTGTCGTCGGATTCTACCCTGAAGGCCAGTCGACCTGGGATGGAAGCTCACTGCCCTCACTCGTCTCCACCGCCAAACTGGCGAAGCTTCTCAAGGCGCCTGTTATCTGCACCGTATCGCGTGGAGCCTATATGACAAAGCCCCGGTGGGCCTATACGCGGCGTGATGGGGAAATGGAGATAGAATATAGGCTGCTTCTCACTCCACAGCAGCTGAAGGAACTGAGCGTCAACGAGATCGACGCTGTCCTAAATGGGG
>PGXP01000312.1 GCA_002839205.1 Spirochaetae bacterium HGW-Spirochaetae-9 | reverse complement strand
ATTATATCGCTCATCTCACCGCCAATGTAGGAAAGTGCTTTATAGAAACCGGCCTTGTCGGCATGCTGGGCGGGGTCGAAGAGTTCCCTGCCTGTCTGATGCACGATAAAAGCTTTGCCCTCGAGCCCCGGCTTCACCGCTGATACAATTTCGTTCACCTGCCGCGATCCCTGGCTGCCTCCGACAAAGAAAACCATGGGCAGGTCTGAAGGCGCAGCGACGAATTGCCTGCCCCTGGCGGCGTCGCCGCTGAAGAGGCTTGGGCGCACGGGATTCCCGACGACCTCTGCTTTGGCTTGAAGGGGGGAGGGGAGCATCGCGGCAGTGCGGGGCCAGCTAACGAGAATTTTTGCCGCCTTTCGCGCGTTGAGCCTTGTCGCCAAGCCGGGGCTTGTATCCGACTCGTGGGTGAAGTAGGGGATGCCTAGCGATGCTGCGGCACGACAAGGCGGTACGCTCACATAGCCTCCCTTGGAAAAAAGAAGCGCTGGTCTCAGGTTGGCGAGGAGGCGTCGCGCCGAAAAATAGCCGGCAACGACACGGAAGGCGTCGCCAATATTTTCCAGGGAAACTGAACGTCGCAATTTTCCTGAAGGAATGGGAAAGTATTCAACGCCTTCCTTTTCCACAATGCTTCTGTCCAGTGGCTTGTTGGAGCCTATCCAGACGACTCTTCCCTTGAAGCCAGCTTCTCTCAGCGCCTGAATGACGGCGAGACCGGGATATATATGTCCGCCTGTACCCCCGCCGGTAAAAGCCAGAAGGGGAGCTTCGTCTTTCCCTTTTTGGCTCATTCGAGAAATCCCGCCATCCTGGCCATCGCGCCCAAAATCGCTTCGTCTGCCTTTTCTCCCTGCATGATGGAGAGCATTTTGTTCGCCAAAAGTTTGCCCAGCTGCACTCCTTCCTGATCGAAGGAATTTATATTCCACGCGAAGCCCTGGAACATCACCTTATTCTCGAAATGAGCGAAGAGGGCGCCCATCTGTCGAGGTCCGAGCCGCTTGCCAAAAAGAAGGGTGGAAGGGCGTCCGCCAGCGAAACGCTTGTTCGCGTTAACATCCTCCTTGCCCTTCGCGAAGGCCACGATCTGGGCGAGGAGGTTGGCTGCCAGCTTCTGGCGCGAGCTTGTGCCCATCGAGAGAACGTCGTCAGAATTCTGGTTCTCCGCAAAGCCTATGAACTGCAGAGGCACAATGTCCGTGCCCTGATGGAGGAGCTGATAGAATGAATGCTGACCATTCGTGCCCGGCTCACCGAAGACGACGGGGCCCGTGGAATAGGCGATGGGCTTGCCGTCGCGGTTGACTGACTTTCCATTCGATTCCATATCCAGTTGTTGTAGATGGGCAGGAAATCGCGCCAGGCCCTCGGCATAAGGCAGAACAGCCGTGGAAGGCAGGCCCAGCACATTTCTCTCGTAAAGCCCGATCATGGCGTCGAGAAGTATGGGATTCTTCCGGATGCGGGGTTCCATGGCGGCTTTATCCACG
>PGXP01000311.1 GCA_002839205.1 Spirochaetae bacterium HGW-Spirochaetae-9 | reverse complement strand
GAACATGTCCCGTACATAGACCGGTCCTTGCTTTATGGTCGCATCCAGGGACAATGGAGCCGATATCGACAGTTCGGCACCAGTCTTCTCGAGCTGTATCTGGTGGATCAGGTCAACGAATTTGGAATCGCCGAACATGGAGTCGCGCGAAGATATGGTCTCGCTGATCGTTCCAACCTGGCGGGAAACCCAAGCGGTCACTTCATCGATCACCGGTTGGTATTTCGCCATGAGTTCGGCATGTGGCTTGTAGGTATCCATAGCCACCGTCTCACCTTCGACCGATTCCACAATGTAGGAACCCGATGCCGCATCAAGCGAGAATCCGACAGTCGCAACCGCAACCGAACGACCACCATTCATAGCCCCGACGATAACCACTTCCTTACCTGAAGGACTCTGTACCACCATGTCGGTATCCTGGTGGTCATGGCCTGTGAAGATCACATCGAAACCTTCGACCCGCTGGGCAACCAGCTTGCTGGCATTCTCATTACCCTTCTGGTCGGCGCTTCCGCTATAGGTCTCGTCGACCCCCGCATGGAACAGACCGACGATCAAATCGGGGTTTTCCTTCTCCTCGATGATCGGAATCCATTTCGCGGCGGTATCCACCATGTCATCGAACCGCACACCTTCATACAGGTTCTGCGGAAGCCATTTTGGGATGTAGGGGGTGATCAAGCCAAGCACTGCGATGCGCAATCCGTCCCGCTCGACAATAGTATAGGGAGGAACCGCCGGTTCTCCCGTATCGATAAAGACGGCATTGGCCGCCAGATAGGGATAGTTCGCCTGTGCCGCGGCACGGAGGTACACCTGTGGACCGGCTTCGACATCGTGGTTTCCCACTGATGCAGCATCGTAGCCCATGTCGTTCATCACAGCCGGCACGATATGGGGAGCTTTCGTTTCAACAAAATTATAGTAATAGACGATAGGTTGCCCTTGCAGCACATCTCCATTGTCCAACAGGACGACGCTCTGGTCCTTGGCCCGTTGCTCCTCCACGAAGGAGGCGACATGCATCTGGCTGGTTGCGGCAGTGGAGTTGCGGATAAAATCATAGGGGAACAGGCTGCCATGCATATCACTTGTCGCAATGAGCTTCACTACCTTCTCGGCAGTGGTGGGTTCGCCTGCCGGTTTTACAGGAGTCGCTGGAGCTGCCGGTTCCACAGTCGCGGCAACCGGTTCGACGACCGCGGGAGCTGGAGCCACAACCGGCTCTGCAGCCGGAGCGGGTGCCACAGCAGCTGGAGCCACCGGTTCCTGTACCGGTGCAATCGGTTCCACCGCTTGCGTAGTAGCACAACCGGTGAACATGACCGCAACTATGGCGATCACCGCTATTGTCAGGATGAATATACGTTTCTTCATGGGTTCCTCCTTGGGCCACATGTGGTAATTGTACCGCATCGTTGGTGTAATAAAAAAATTGGCACATCAAGTGTACAGCTACCGGCGAATATTCTCAAGTTACTTTCGCAATCACATGCATTGTGGTAA
>PGXP01000047.1 GCA_002839205.1 Spirochaetae bacterium HGW-Spirochaetae-9 | reverse complement strand
ACGCTCGCGGCTCGGGCATCGGATCGACACGCAGGTTTCCGCCTCCGAGCAAACCTTGGACCATACCTGGTCATCGACGCGGAAGGGGAGGTCCGTCCTGTCGCCAGAACCGCCCGAGTTGTCCCAGGCGAGGATGCGCTTGAGGGGTTGGTCCTCGTCGAGGAGGAGGCCTTCCTCCTCTATGGCTTCGCCGAGCCTGCGCTTGCAGATATAGTTGGCTCGTCCCTTCACGAGGACGGTCTTCGGTTTTTTCCTGAATATGGAGGAGACGAGGGGGATGTCCTTGGAGAAGAGCTGGTCCTGGAGGTTTATCGTGGCCGTCGAGATGACAACTCGTTCCTCGTTGCCCTGGGCCCATGCCATGGCGGGGACGAGATAGGCGAAGGACTTGCCTACGCCCGTGCCTGCCTCGGCCGCGAGGATTCCGCCCGAGTTGAACACGGAGGCCACGTCGGCCGTCATCGCGATCTGGGATGCCCTGGGCTCGAAGGCCGGCATCATC
This sequence comes from Spirochaetae bacterium HGW-Spirochaetae-9, assembly GCA_002839205.1. Next base: position 8,894 of record PGXP01000047.1, on the reverse strand, counting down.
CGGGAGAGCTTGCCTCCCTTGTCGAGGGCGCCTGAGAGGCCTTCCTCGTCCAGCATCCTGAAGGACTTCCTTCGCACCGGTTCGGCGACTATGAAGACTTCTGCCACATCGTTGTCGACGATAAAGCTGCCGACCCCGTAGGTGCCTGCCTCGGCGGCGATAGCGACATCGGCGTCCGAGGGCTGGAGAAATCCCGAAGGGTGATTGTGGATGAGGACGGAGCCTTTCTCGAAATATGGTCCAAGGGCGGGAACGGTGTCGGATGTTCCGCGTGCGACGATCTCCATATCGCAGACGAGGCCGGATTCGTCGAGGCTGCCAATGGCGAAGATTTCATTGCCGCCCGCCGACTCGATCGCGCCCTTCAGCTCATCGCGGATGCGCGGCGTCAGCCTCTGTGAGGCATCGACGTGGGCGCTGTGTGCCGTTGACATCAGTAGCTTACTCCAAAACCGAAATCCAGGCTTATTCTCTGCCCGCCCGCCAATTCGGGGGCGAAAGCCCAGGAAGCCTCAAGGTTTAGCCCAAGGTGACCTTCCGCCGCAAGCCCAGCGAGGAGGGCGGCGTCGATTTCCATGCGGGCGAAGGCCGATGAGGGCAAGGCGGGCGATCCTCCCCGGTCGAGGAGGGCGGCCCGCAGGCCCGTCCACAAGGAAATCCTGCGCAGGGTCCAGGAGGGAAGAAAGGGCATGGGCACAGGGCCCAGCATATTCCAGAGCTCGAAGGTGACGGGGCGGGCGGCTAGCTCGCCGAAGCAGTACCAGGGCGAACCCGAATCCAGGTCTTCATAGGCTTTGTACGCGGGGTAGGAAGCCGCGATCGCCGAAGGGTAGGTTTGACCCGCGACGGAATAATAGCGACCGGAAGGATGGAAAAGGAGTTTTTCGCCCGGGGCGAAGGTTCCGTACAGCGAGAGGATCGACGCGGGGCGGGGCAGGGCGATGGACAGGGCTCCCGAAAAGGAGGACGCGGAGGCGGTGCCAGGCAGAAGCTCGTAATCGAGGCTGGCGGAGAGGGAGACGCCCTGCCTGTCGAAGGGAGCGAAGGGCCGGAGGCTCATCGTCGAATAGCCTGCGTCGATTCCGCCGCCGATCGATGTGTAGGAAAAGGAAGGACGAAAATAATCGGCGATGGAATAGTCGGTTTCGAGGCCGGCGAAGCGCAGCGTGGAGCCTGTCCATATTCGTTTGCTTATGGGCATCAGGGAGCGCGTCCAGCTATGGCCAAGCCCCGCCGAGAGAATGCGCGCGGCTCCGCCCGAAACGGATTGGACCGCGTCGGCGAAGGCGAGGGCAAAGTACTGTTCATCGATGGAGAGGCCGAGGGCGAGAGAGGCTTCAGGCAAGGCAGCCCTGAAATCCCACCCCATGGCGGCCTTCCATGCGAGGCGTTCCGTGAGGTCGTGGCCCTGGAAGGTAAGGCCGATGGATTCATTGTCTGCATAGGGGAAGCGGCTCGATGACAGGAGACGAGGAAAAAAGACGGACTTGAACTTTTCGGCGGCGTCGGGCTTTTTCTCTTCGGTCAATAATTCCCGGCGCGCTGTTTCAAGGGGCTTCCACATTGCGTCGATGGCTTCGTAATCCGAAGCGAGCCGGTTTTCGTCCGCATCGGCAACGCGAAGCTCCTGCCGTCCATCGGCGAGACCCGCCCTGTAGATGATATGCGTTTTGCCGGAGAGGATGGGGCTGGAAGCGCCTCCCTCAGGCGCGTCTTTTTGGACATAGAGATGCCAGCCCCCGGTTCCGGCGTCGAGGATGGCGATTCGTGAAAGGCTACCCGGAAGGGCGGTGCTCATGACGATGCGGATGTCCTCTGTCTCTTTTCTGGCCACTGAATACTGAGACCATAACGACATTGACCGGATAGAGGCGAGAGGGCTGCCTAAGATTTCCATCTCTCCACCGGGTGAGACGCGGGCGAGATAGGCACGGGCACCCAGCCTGACAAGGCCGTAGTCCCAGCCTGAGTTCGGGTCGTGGTGTCGCGCGTAGAGAAAGGGAGACGGGGAACCGTGCTGTAGATTGGTTATCGCGGCCCCGGCTTCCTCGATCGGGCGATCCCCGACATAGATAAGCTTCCGACGGGCTATGTCCCAGGTCCAGGCGGCGGGCAGTATTTTGCCGTGCTGATCCTTCCTGATCCAGGACAGCTCGAGGGAGAATCCATCTTCCGACAGCCTCATCTCCTCGAGGTAGCCATCGGCAGGGAAGAGTCGGACCGGTCGTGAGGTTTTGTCGGTGAGATCCAGCGAGAAGACAGCCCGAGCTTCCTGGTCGAGATAGAAGAGCCGATCTTTGTCAGCGCAGAAGCTGCCGAATCGTGCGCCAGTCGCGTCGAGGACGCTATCGCTCGTGGCGCGGGGATTCACGGCCAGGGCTTCCACCCAGTCGAGAAAAGCCTCCCAGAGCGTGGCTGGCTGCTGTCCAGTAACCCGCTCGAGTAATCCGCGCGTCGTGGCCGTTCCGTAGAAACCTGCAAATACATTGCCCTTTGCTGCCCCACGCCAGAGCTCAGCCACGCTTTCGCTTCCGTAGCGGTCTTCCATGAATCGGGCAAAGAGGCCACCATAGAGATAGGGCAGGCTTCCGGCGCCAGGGTGATCCGCCATACCCGATATGTCCCAGAGACCCCGCCGCCTTCCCTGCGACAGGTCCAGGAAAACGGGCTCAAGGGCGGCGGGGTCACTCAGCCTCCCTGCAGCGGCGAGGCTGCCGCCATCTGTGGCTCCTGCCAGGTTCCCGCCCGGCCCGCGCCCGCTCTCTATCCACACGGCCGTCCCTTCCACGAGAGCGTTGGGCATTACCCACGATGCGGGGCTGACGGCATCGCCGGCCAGGCTGGCCAGCGTCGACCATAAAGGCGTTCGCATGTTCAGGGTTACGATGTGGGTCAATTCGTGGATGAAAACCGAGCGCAATTCGTCTTCGAAGGATGCAAGCTGACCTGAAAGCCCCGCGGCCTTTGGGTATATGACGATCCTATTCGACGAATAGGGCGTGAAATAACCGTTCAGGGAATATTCGACATCGCTGAGCAGGACGGGAATCCGCTTTCCGCCATAGGGTCGAATCGATGGGAAACTGGAGGCTGGGTTCCCGAAAAAGCTCTCCAGATCGGCCAGTACATCGTCGGCAAATCCTGCGAGCCTCAAGCCATATCCTGCGAGTGAGTCGGGGAAATAGATATCGAAAGCTTCCGTCCTCAGGTGCTGAACCTTGGTCAGGGAGGAAACGGCTTGGCAGTCAGCCGGCGTCAGAGGCACAAAGGCCAGGAATCCCAGGGCTGCCATCGCAAAGAAGGCGAGGAATAGACTTTGTATTCCACCGCGAAGACAGGGTTTTGGCATGATTTTCACATATTCAATCTACCATCAATCCACGTGGAACGAAACTGCGGCCTTGCGATGCAACTTTTGCGCGTTTTTGCCATACGGAGAGGTCTGGCATTCAGTGGCCAATCGGAGTATGGTATCCTCACCATCATGAGATCCGACACTGAAACCATCAAAGCCAGCTTTTCCCTTGGTGGACGACGATATCTGGCATCCGCGCTCAAGGCATCGCGAGCCTCGGGATTTTTCGAGGCGGCGGAGCGGAACCCCAGAGATTCCTTCCTGCGCGGGATACACGAACTATCGGCCGAGGACGAGGATATGCCTCTCCCCGACGACCAGAGTCCGATCGTCTTCAAAGATGGGATTTTCCAGATCGATGTCTCCAATGCAGGTGTCCCGCCGTCTATAGACACGGCTCTGAAGGGTCTCATCGATTCCATCCTGGGAACTTGACAATACTACCGAGGAAGATCAATGAAGAAGCTTCTTTCATGGAATGTGAATGGCATCCGGGCTTGCACCGGCAAGGGTTTTCTGGACTGGCTCAAGGAAGAGGACGCTGATTTCATCTGCCTTCAGGAGACAAAAGCCCATCCCGACCAGCTTCCCCTTGAGCTGCAGAACCCTGTCAGCCGCGACGGCAAGCCCTATGCCGTACAGTGGGCGAGCGCGAAACGCCGAGGCTATTCGGGAACGGCCATCTTCTCCAAAAGGGAGCCCAGCTCGGTTTCCAACCTTGGAATCCCCGAATTCGACGACGAAGGCCGCACGGTCATCGCCGATTTCGATGATTTTGTCCTCGTTTCGGCCTATTTCCCCAACAGCCAGGATGCGGGAGCGAGGATTGAGTACAAGATCCGTTTCTGCGATGCCATTCTCGCCTTCTGCAACAATCTCAGAGTGACTGGCCGTCATGTCGTCGTCGCCGGCGACTTCAATATTTCACACAGGCCGATCGATCTCGCCCGTCCTGAGCAGAACGTTGGCAATCCCGGCTATCTGCCCGAAGAGCGGGCATGGATGGACAAGTATACTGGATCAGGGTATATCGACACTTTCCGGCATCTCTGCCCGGAACCGGGTCATTATAGCTGGTGGACCTACCGTGTCCCCCAGGCGAGGGCCAACAATGTCGGATGGCGCCTCGACTACCACTGCATCGACCCCGAGTTCCTTCCGGCCTTGGCGGCGGCAGGCATTCAGTCCCATGTCATGGGTTCAGACCATTGCCCCGTCTCCCTCGCCCTCGATCTCTGAAAGGAGGAAACAATGAAAATACGCTATAATGCTCCCGTTTCGCTCACCTTCACCTTCATATCGGCTGTCGTTCTCGTCCTGTCAATCACCGTCATGCCTTCGCTCACCGCCCTCTGGTTCTCGACGCCGTCCCCCTTCCGCACCAATGCCCTCGGCGATTATCTGAAGCTGTTCAGCTACATCTTCGGATCGGCTTCCGTCCAGCATTACATGGGCAACTTCACGATGATTCTCCTTCTCGGGCCCATTCTTGAGATGGCATACGGATCGGGATTCATCCTCCTCAGCGTCGTCATCACGGCTGCCGTCACGGGCCTCCTGAATGTCCTTCTCTTTCCGGGCACCGTCCTCCTCGGCGCATCGGGCATCGTCTTCATGATGATCATCCTCGCTTCCATCACCAACTTTAACAAAGGCGAAATACCCCTCACCTTCATCCTCGTGATGATCGTCTATCTGGGCGGCCAGGTATGGGACGCCCTCGCCAAGCAAGACAACATCTCCCAGTTCGCCCATATCGCGGGCGGTCTCGTGGGCTCGGGCCTGGGCTTTTTCCGTGCTCGGCCCCGGGCCTGAGGAGGGCATATGTACGGTTCCATCAAGGCTGAATTGAAGGGGAAGCTGGATGCCCTCAGGGCAGAAGGGCTGTACAAAGGCGAGCGCGTCATCGCCACTCCCCAGGGCGCGGTGATTAGAGTGGCCGGCGGAGATGGGGCGCCCGGCGGGGGCAGCGTGGGCGGGGAAGTGCTCAATTTCTGCGCCAACAACTATCTCGGCCTCGCGAACAACGCCGAAATCCAGGCTGCCGCGATCCAGGCCGCCAAGGCATGGGGCTACGGTCTCGCTTCGGTGCGCTTTATCTGCGGCACGCAGAGCCCCCACAAGCTCCTCGAGCGGAAGGTGGCCGAATTTCTCGGTACGGAGGACGCCATCCTCTTCTCCTCCTGTTTCGACGCCAACGGCGCCGTTTTCGAGCCCCTCCTCGACGAGGACTGCGCCATCATCACCGACAGCCTCAACCATGCGTCCATCATCGACGGGGTGAGGCTCTGCAAGGCGAAGCGTTGGGTTTTCAGGCATGCCGACATGGGCGATACCGAAGCGACCGACCCGGACACTGGCAAGACGGCCAAGGGCCTCGAGCGCTGTCTCAAGGAGGCCTCGGGCGCCAGGATCAGGATGATAGCCACCGACGGCGTTTTTTCCATGGACGGCGACATCGCCGACCTACGCTCCATCTGCGGCCTCGCCGAAAAATACGACGCCCTCGTCATGGTGGACGACTCCCATGCTACAGGCTTCACCGGCCTTACAGGCCGCGGCACCTGGGAGCACTGCGACGTGGCGGGCAGGGTGGACATCATCACCACCACCTTCGGAAAGGCGTTGGGCGGCGCCTCCGGGGGAGTGATCGCCGCGCGCAAGGAAATCGTCGAGTACATGCGGCAGAAGGCGAGGCCTTACCTCTTCTCGAACACTGTGGCGCCCTCCATCGTGGGCGGCACGCTCAAGGCTCTCGAGCTTCTTTCGGCATCGACGGCCCTGCGCGACAGGCTTGAGACGAACACAAAACGCTTTAGGGAGAAAATGACGGCCGCGGGCTTTGACATCAGACCAGGTGTCCATCCCATCTGCCCCGTCATGCTCTGGGACGAAAAGCTCGCCCACGCCATGGCCGACGCCCTCCTCGAAGAGGGCGTCTATGTCATCGGCTTCTCCTTCCCCGTGGTTCCGCGGGGCAAGGCGCGCATCAGGGTGCAGATTTCGGCGGCCCACAGCCCCGAGCAGATCGATTTCGCCGTGGAGGCATTCACGAAGGTTGGAAAGAGGCTGGGCCTTATCGGGGGATAGGCCACTTTACGTTCCCCCGGCTTTTCGCTATATTTTCTGACGAACAAACAATTCCATCGCTCCACAAGACCGAGGTTCGCCATATGCCTACATACGAATATGAATGCCGGAAATGCAGCCACAGCTTCGAGCAGTTCCAGTCGATGTCAGAGGAGCCGCTGAAAACCTGCCCCAAATGCGGCGGCAAGGTCAGGCGCCTCATCGGCGGCGGTACCGGCATCATTTTCAAGGGCAGCGGATTCTATGTCACTGATTCCAAAAAAGCATCGAGTGCCGCCACGGTGAACGCTTCGGCGAAATCCTCCAGGGCAGAGAAGTCCGATGCTGCCGCGCCCGCGGAAAAGGCCGCTCCTGCCGGGAAGGATTCTGCTGTAGGGAAGGCCCAGGCCTGCGCCTCCTGCCCGGCCAAGCCGAAAAAAGAGAGCGCCTGAGGCCAGCTGCCGTTCCTGTTACTGTTCCTGCTGGTCCTGAAAATCCTGTTATCCCATCCTGTCAGGCGACCCTTCGTTACCCTTCTCCAGGATAGACTTCGCTTCTTCCAGGCCAAGGTCCAGCAAAGCTGGCGATGTGAGCAGGCGATAGAATATCGAGGCCGAGCGGGCAAAGTAGAGGCCGTCGGAGATTCTCTCATCCAGGGTCACTTTGAAGTTGATGCAGTGATGTTTTGCTTCCGAAGGAATTCGGTGACCTTCCTTCTGTGTCATTTTCCCCATCACGACGAAGAAGCTCGCGTTGCCCCATTCATAGAGATGATGAAAGGGCGTGTCCAGGCCTATGCTTCCCAGATTCGCGAAGAACAGGGTTGCGTAGAAGGGATCTACACGGAGGAGGGCGGCCGGGGCCAGATTGAAGCGATCGAGAAGCTTGTAGAGGCCTATCACCAGGGCTTTGGCACCGGGAATCCTGTGCGCGAGTTTGGCGATTTCCTCGCCGTCGCCCCCTTCACCTACCTCGCGGACATAAGCGATCGCCTTGTTCACTCTGTGGGTGACTGCATCGAGGTTGTCCTCCGGCTTGAAATATACCTTGGCACTCCCTTCCGGGGCCGCCTCCGTCATCTTCTGTTTCACGACAAAGGAAATGGCGATCTCGTTTCGCTGATAGAGAGCCCTGCCGTGGATGAATCTGTTGAGCCCCGGCCGAATGGCTATCGTCCTCACCAGGGCGGCGAGGACAAGGGCAAAGAGGGAGCAGCGCTCCTGCTCAGGAATCTCGTGTTTGGGGCCGAGGCATGCATTCTTTGCCCTGACATGGAGCAGCGCAGCTTCCACATCGATGTCCTTGTCGTAATAGACGGCCGACTGGTTGCGTCCGCTCATCATATAGGGCATCACCGCATTGAGGGCGTGGGCCTGTTTTACTTTTTTGCCGTCGGGTCTGTCGATGAAAAGCATGGATTTCACTATACCGCACCAGTACCATGAGGTAAAGCACAGGCCGTTTCATCCAGGCATCAGAGGCTGGCAAAAAAATTTTGCGGTTAAAGTGCAATTATGCATTTTTGAGTGTTACAATAGTATGTACTGATCTCTTCATAAGGAGGCCCCAGGTTTTGGAATATGCGCCGACGAACGCACCATCCCAACGAGTACTGATCGTCTTTTCTCCTTCCTCCGAGCCTGCTGCGGCCGCCAGGAACGCAAGGCGTTTTCGCCATTTTGCGGAACTGCTCCAGGATGCCGGGTTTTATTCGGCACAAGCCCAAGCGGGCGATATCGCAGGCCTCGACAAACTCATAGCAGGCTTTAGCCCCGATCTTGTTTTCTGCGCCCCCGACCACTTGCCCGACGATGAGGGCAAACCCGTCAATGTCCATGGCTGGCTTGAGCAGCGCACTCTCCCTTATGTCGGCTCTTCTCCCCACGTCATCGAACTGGCCTTGTCCAAAACCGCCCTGAAGGAAAAATGGCTGGCCGACGGGATCGCAACGCCGGATTTTATTGCCCTGGATACCAGCTCTGGTTTGCCTCCCTTCGAAAAGGGGCCTCTCCCTCCTTTTCCCTGCATCGTAAAACCTTCCGATGCCGGCAATTCGCGAGGAATCACGAAGGATTCCGTCGTCTTCGATATTGAGGGACTGAAAACCTTGGCAGGACGCCTGGCGAAGGAATTCCGCCATATTCTAGTCGAGCATTACCTTGGGCTATACCCCGATTTTCGTGAGATAACCTGTGCATGCATCGGCAATGGCCCTCAACGACTTCTGATGCCTGCCGAGATCGTATTTCTCAAGCCAGAGGGGCTCCATGTCATAACAACCCAGGATAAGGATGACGACAGGACAGAAGCTCGTGCCTTGGCTGATGAGGATCTGCTGGAGGATGTAAAAGCCTTCGGCGGCCAAGCCCTCTCCTCGACAGGCGTCAGAGACTACTCGCGCTGCGATATGGCCTTCGCCGGAGGTCAGCTCTGGGCTATCGAGGTGAATGGGCAGCCTATGATCCCCGAT
>PGXP01000046.1 GCA_002839205.1 Spirochaetae bacterium HGW-Spirochaetae-9 | reverse complement strand
TTATTTTCCGAGCTCGAGTCGCTCGCCAAGAACAATCCCGAAAAATTCACGAAATTCGCCGATCTCTTCAACACGCAGATAAAGGAAGGCCTCTGCTCCGACTGGCAGAATCAGAAAACCCTCCTCGGCCTCGTGCGCTACAAGAGCACGGGCGTCGAGGGATGGACAAGCCTCGAGGATTACAAGGCCAGGGCAGGCGACCGCAAGGTAATCTATTACATCACCGGCAACACCGAGGAGCGCCTGCGCGCCAGCCCCTTGCTTGAGGCTTTCGCGGCGAAGGGCATCGAGGTTCTCATCGGCTCCGACGAGATCGACGAGATCGCCTTCAACACGGCCGGCCAGTTCGACGGACTTTCCTTCAAGAGCGTCAACCACGCCGACTCGGACGAAGATCTCGGCACAGGCAAGGAAGGCACCGACGCAGCCCAGGACGAGGAGGTCGGGAAGAAGGCGGCCGAGGCAGCCAAGCGCATCCTGGGCGCCAAGGTCAAGGATGTCCGCCTATCCAAGCGCCTGGCGAAGAGCCCTTCCTGCGTCGTCATGGACAAGGACGACCCCACCCTCCAGTACAGGGAGCTTATGAAGAGAATTTCGAATGTCGACATGCCCGAGTCCACCCCCATCCTCGAGATCAACCCCGGCCATGCCCTCGTGAAGAAGCTGGCGGCATTGGAGGCCGCGCACATCGCGTCGCCCGAGGACGCGGGGGCCACCCAGGACGCCGAGGACATCGCGAACATCCTCCTCGACCAGGCCCTCCTCGCCGAGGGACACAAGTTCATCCAGCCGGCCGAATTCATCGAGCGTCTCAACCGCCAGCTGGCGAAGGCCTGAAGCCCGCGATGGCAGGATATGACAAGCCCGATTTCTGGTCGCTCAAAGCCAAGAAAGAGGGCTATCCCGCCCGCTCCGTCTACAAGCTCGAGGAGATTGTCGCCAAGTTCAATCTCATAAAGCAGACAGGACCGCGCATCCTGGACATAGGCGCCGCTCCCGGCTCCTGGAGTCTCTGGATTCTCAGGCGGCTGGCCGGTCAGGGCAGCCTCGCCGCCGTCGACATACAGGATCTCGGCATAGCCCCGAAGGATGCCGGTTTTCGCTTTATCAAAGGCTCCATCCTCGATGAAAACGTCCGTGCATCCTTGCGCGCGACAGGCCCCTACTCCCTCGTAGTGTCCGACGCGGCCCCCTCTACCACGGGCAATCGTCTCGTGGACCAGGGACGCTCGGAGGAACTCGTCGAATCCGTCATAGGGCTTGCCCTCGAAGTGCTCGCGCCTGGGGGAGCCCTCGTGATGAAAATATTTCAGGGCGGGGAGGAAAAGCGCCTCATCGACGAACTGAAAACCCATTTCGCCCAAGCGCGCGGCTACAAGCCCGAAGCCTGCCGGGCACAATCCTTCGAGACCTACCTCGTGGCGACGGGATTCAAAAATTGATATCGGTCAAGAATTGAAGAAGCTCAGCTTTTTGTGGCTTTTTTGCCATCAGTACTCGAAATCTTTCACAGGTCATCAGTTGAGCGATTTCCGAAAGCGCAGCAAGATGAAGGGATGAATCATCGGAGAGCAATAGGAACAAAGAAGTCACAGGTATTCCATCCATCGCATTCCAAAGGACAGGCGTATCCAGGTAGCCGATCGACAATGTCGCTTGCCCCTTGCCGACAATTGGCGCCCTCGGATGGGGTATTGCAATTCCTTCGCCTACAGCCGTAGAACCCAGTTTTTCTCTTTCAATCAAAGCCGATTTCAACATCAGCCTGTCCATCCCTTTTGGAAGCCGGATGATTTTAGCGAGCATTTCCAAGACAAGCTCTGGAGTATCGCCTTTTATATTATTATACGTATCACCGCGCGACAGTAATTCCAAAACATGAACCGATTTCCTCATTTTCAATCACCATCCCGGATTCCGCATCACTCGATAAGAAATGTTTTCGCATAAGGGATAAGGCTTTCAGCATGTACATCGACGGTAACATTGATTGGGAGAATCAATGGATTCTTTCCAATAAGTACTATATACAGTTCACTTTTTCCCTTCTTAACGCTGAAGGAAGTATCTGGAGCATAAAAATCCTCAATGATCTTTTCTCTGTTCATCATGCTGGCTTCATCAGCATTCCAGCTCTTCCACATTTCCGTAAAATCTTCCTTGGACCAATGGGAAAGGCTACTGCCGTTATTATCCCTGGTGTCGACAGTGAGCTTGATTGAGGTTTTTTCTGCTAAAGACAGAGAAAGCTTAAAAACGACGAATTCGTATGGCTTGCCTTTGAGTATTCCAGTTGGTGCAATGAAAGGATCCTTTTTCTGATCAATTCCAAACCTTTTTATCACTTGCTCACGTGTCAGATATTCGACAGTTATGCTGTTTTCGCTGACAGAGGGGGCAGAAGCGCAAGAAGCAAGCGTAATGCCAATCAACACCATACAGGCAAAGACAAGGGGAGACAGGGATTTACACAGTTTCATGAAGAGAATAATAGCCAAAAAAAGGCCGGCTCACAAGAGCCGGCCTTCAGAGTTACATTGTCTCCTGGATTAGAAGGAAACTTCGAACTCGAGGGGGATAGCGATATCGCCAGACTTGGAATCGAAGGTCATTCCGAGAATGATGTCGCCAGCGGCGAAATTCCACACGGCGTAAGGATTGACCGTGACGCCGTCAGCCTTGTACCAGGCATCGGCACCGGAGTCGAAGGAAGCAATCACGCCGAAAGCGTAGGGATCCATCGCGAGCTCGGCCTTTGCTTTAACGCCGAAATCGGTGGCGCCAGAGGCGAGAACGACGTTGGCATCGAGGCCGACATCGATTCCCTCGACGAGGGAGGCGGAACCGGCTGTTGCATAGATCCAATTGGTGGTGCCAACATTCCTGAAGCCGACTTTTGCGGTGAGGCCCTTAACAGCCTTCACATCAGCGCTGACCCAGAGTTCTTTGTTGACCATGCGATATCCGCCAACGACCGTGACGAGGTTGGGAACAGCGTAACCAACACTGGCGGCGACTTTGTAGTCGTTGGTGCCGATGGGGGCAAACACTGCGCCGGTGAATCCGGACTTGCTCGCATAGAGCTCGACGCCTTCTTCCACGTTCGCGCTGCGGGTGGAGAAGCCGTTGCCATCGATGTACGAGCCGATTCTATTTGGACCTTCGCGGAGCTTGCCGGCGAGGATCTTGAGGCCGAAATCGGGCATCAGGTTATAGGAGAAAGAATAGTTGCGGACCGCTGCAAAGAAATCGGCTCCACCAACTGTCGTCGCGGAGAATGCCATATCCTTCGCCTTGTAGTTGAAGTAGGTTTCTGAATAGATCCCACCCCAGCTGCCCGTATCCACCGCGGTGCTGTCATAGAGATTGGCAACGACATCACCATAGAATCCAAAGGTGAGCGCGGGTTTTGGCTCATCAGCGGCAAAAGCGGCGCCGGCCATAGCGAAAGCGAGAAGCAGGACGATTAGCTTCTTCATTAGAAGTCCTCCTTACAATTTCGAAGGGGGCCGCGCCGACGGCTCGGTAATCCCCTTTCCTAGGTTCTGCTAGAGTATATATCGGCTAATTTTTGGGTGTCAAGCACATAATATTCAAGTTTTTTATGCAAAAACCTAGAATCTGTCAAATTGCCCCGTTATTGCAGCCAAAAGCACTGGCATTCGAGGAGAGCACACGCAATCTATACAAAGTATAATAGAAAATTTGAGCATAAGCAAATTTAATGACCGGAAAAGCACGCTGATCTTCGAAGATTGCTCAGCTATTCATCGGCATTTAAATAGCCGGCAAGGTTCAGTTTCTGGATAAATATGTCGTAATCGATCTTCTTGGCTTTCAGCTGTTCGATGGAAACATCGATGTGGGCGATCACGAGATTCTCTTCGTTCGTATAACCAGCCTTGAAGAGATCGGCAAGAATCTTCACTTCGTCCGCAAAATCGGCTATTTCCAGCTCCTGGATCTTCCGGTCAAGTTCGAGGGTAGCGATCGCGTTCCTTGCCTTTCTGATGGCATCTGAAAGCTCTCGCCGCGCGTCGGCAAGCCTGGCCTGGTAGATTTTCGGATACTCTTCCCGTTTCAGGACAGCCAGGGATCTTTCGCCTTTGTCGAGAATAGTGAATGACATCGTTACGCCCAGTCCCCAGCCGATTTCGCCCTTGTCCAGGTCGTACGAGAGGGAAGCCGTAAGATTGGGGTTCGGCAGGAAGGGAAGTATCGAAAAAGCTTCTCTTTTCTCGGCCGCGGCGAGCGAAAGTTCCAAGGCCTGGACAGCCAGGGAAACCGCCGCTTTGTCGGTATCGATCGAAGAAGTCCATTCAGCCTGAAAGCGGAGGACATCCCCGTACAGCGACTCGATATCTTTCTTTATTGCCTGGTCGATGCCCGAGAGGTTTGCGGAAGCGGCCAGGATAGACCTGCGTGCGCCGAGGATTCGTTTTTCGAGTTCGCGCAGGCTGGTTGAATCGACAGTGGCCGCTTTTATTTTTTCCAGTACGGCAAGATCCCTTTGATTGGCTTCGAGAAGGTCTTTGTAATAAACGGCGTTGAGCACTTCGGTCGCCAGGGCTAGACGCACCGAGTTCTCGGCTTTTCGCACCGCCGCACGAGCGGCGATGAGGGCGGCTTCGGCGTCCAGGCGATCGGCTTCTGTTTCCGCAAAGAGTTTCCTTGTCAGGCTCAATGAAGGATCCCCGAAATTGATCGTTCCCGAGGAAGCCGCGACGAGCGGCGCCTTGATGGCGAGATCGGCTCCATAGAGGTTTTCGAAGGTGAGCGAAGAGACAAGGCCGCCGCTGAAGCCGCCGCTCCCCCAGCCCAAGCCCGAGCTTCCGCTCGTGGCTATAGTCACTGTCGGGCTCAGGGGTTGGACAAATTGGTTCCACGCTACTTCGGCCGTCTTCAAAGCCAGCTTCGCCTCAAGCCAGGCGGAGGAGCCATTGAGGCGAGCCTCGTACAGCAGCTGCCAACTTTCGGCGCCTGCCGCCAGCAGGCTGGTGACGGCAAAGATGGAAGCCAGCAGAATCCGTCGCATCGTCAAAGCCCCAGGGGATTTGCGCCCGTCCCGCTCAGGTATGAGCCAATCGACTTGATATAGCTCTTCTGGGCGGCCAGGAGGTTTTTTCTCGCGTTCAAAACGGAAATCTCCTTGATATTTTTATCGCCAAGGGAAATAATCCCTCTCTCGTACTTCAGCAGGGCATCCTTGTACGAGGCTTCCTTGAGCGCGTATTCATCCTTCCTGATTTGGAGGAGATTCGCCTGGTTCTTGAGCGTGGAGAAGGCGCTTTCATATGCTCGTTTCGCTTCGCTTTCCGCATTCGCCACCAGGGCCTTCGTCTTCAGATTTTCGGTTTCCTGTATCCGCTTGTCGTAGGCAGATGCGTTTGTCGGCATTGAGGCGGTTTTGAGCGCGGCAATTTTTTCGGACAGTAACGCAAGCTGGAGGCTCGTATCCCTGGCAGTCCAGTCCTCCAGCCTGACGACGGCTTCGAATGCTGGCAGTTCGGGCAGAAGGCTCGTATTCCACGCAAGGCCGGTGACGAGAAGGACGGTATCCTTGGCGTCCTTCAAGGTCCAGGCCGAGAGTTCTTGCGCGTTTGACGTCGTTTTGAAGGCGATGTCGATCTCCTTGAATACTTCCTCGGAGATGAGTCCATTCCGGTAGCGTGTATCGGCATAGTCCTTGTCCACTTTCGCGTTCTGTAGACTCAGGCTTACCGACTCGAGGTCCAGTTCGGCGGCTGCCGCAGCGAAAACGGCATCGATCACTTCATTGTAGAAGCTCAACACCGATCTGCGATAATTCGCCAGCGCCGAGGTAAACGTATAGGAAGCATTCACGCGATCCAGTTCTACCTTCGCCTCTATCTCGCCCTTGGTTTTCTTGAGTTGGGCAAGCTCGAGATCGAGCGTAAATACCGAGTAATCCTGGTTCGATGCCGTTGCCGCGGTGAAAAGTTCGCCCAGCGTACCGGCTTTTATGGAAGAAACTGAAACGACCAGAAAAACAGCTGCCACCGGCCAAAAAAATCTCAACGCAGTTTTCATAGCTGACTCCTTGCGGCATCGGAACCTTCACCAGGGAAGGTCTTCACTTCATATTGAAATATCTTGATTCCTTCTCTCGGGAAGGCTTTCTTGACTTCGGCGACAGCCGCACCGACGAGGCGGGCTTCGGCTTCGCTTCCGTAGATAACATAGAGAATATTGAGTTCGGGCCAGATCGCCGTACCATGGCGAACCCCGTTTCTGCCTCTCCCCTGCACATCCTCGAAGAGTGAATACCGAAATCCTGGAAATCGCTTCTCGATTTCCTCATGGATATCCTCCTCCACCGAGCGGTTCGCGTAGATTTCAGTTCGCACCATCGGGAGCCTCCGCGTTTTCAACCTTCAGCAAATCCGCTTCCTTGTACCACTTCTCGATGTCCTTGGCCTTTTTCCTGTTCTTCTTTTCGTTTCCATTGTTGAAGAGGTAATAGAGGACGGGGGTGAGGAAGAGGGTCATCATCGAGCTGACGATGAGCCCTCCGAACATTGTCTTGGCTATCGGCTGAATACTCTCGGTGCCTTTACCCGGGAAGAGCGCCAAAGGCATCACTCCCAGGACTGTTGTCAGTGTCGACATGAGGATGGGTCTCAATCGTCTGCGTCCCGCCTCGCTGCAGGCTTCAAAGAGCCCGTAGCCGCGGGCTCTCAGCGTATTCGTGTAATCGACGAGGACGATGCCGTTGTTCACGACCACGCCCGCGAGGGCTACGATGCCAATCATCGAAAAAAGTGAAAATGAAGCGCCGGTGAGGCGATAGATCCACACGACACCGATGAACATGAGGGGAATCGAGAAGAAAATGATGAGCGGATCGATGAAAGACTCGAACTGGCTGGCCATGACTCCATAGACGAGAAAAACAGCGACTGCGATGATGAGGATGAATACAGGCAGGTAGGTGTCCACATCCCTGTTTTCCCCTCCCACCGATACGGCGACATTTTCGTGCGGCACATATTTTTCGTTCAGAACCTTCAGCACCTGTTGGGCCATCTCTGTCGAAGTGAGTTTGGTGGCAGCCGACAGCGTTCCCTGGACATGAAGGATTCTTTCCTTGTTTTCGCGGCTGATCCTCGTAGGCGCTGTACTGTTGGAAATTGTCACAAGGTTGGATACGGGAATTCGGTCACCTTTCGAACTGATCAGGAAAATGGATTTTAGATCGGAGAGGTTCTTTCTGTCCGCTTCGCGGAGCTTGACGATGACATCGATCGATTCTCCCTCCGAATCATAGGTGGTTGCCGTAATGCCATAGATCGAACTGCGGATTTCCCTCGCTATCTGCGATACGGAAAAGCCGAACATGGCCGCCCTCTCCCTGTCGACCTGGATGAGGAGTTCGGGCGATCCTTGTTCGAGGGTGGTGCTCAAGTTTTCCACCATGGGCAGTTCGGCGGCGATCAGGCGCTTTATCTCCATCGCAGCCTCCATGGATGCTGCCTGGTCCTTGGAGCGCAGTTCGACATCGACGGCTGACCTCGATCCGAAACCTCTGCCCGCCGAATAGCTGAACACAGCGTCGGGCACAGAGCCAATATATGGAGCGAGCTTGGCTTTTATCCCGGTGGGCGAATCTATCTGATCCTTAGGTGGGGGCAGGGAAATTTGTAGGGAGCCTGAATTCCCTCCAACCGAGAGGACGAGCCTTTTGAAACCCTGAACCTTTTCCTCAACTTTGGATTGTAGTTCCTCGAGTATGCCCTGGGTTCGATCGCGGGAGGTTCCCAGCGGCAGGGTGAGATTGAGCGTGAGGCTGTCGTCGGTATTCGAGCGGGGGAAGAGATTGAGGCCGAAGGAGGTAAGCTGCAGAAGCGCGGAACAAAGGATGACGGCGACGAGTGAAACGACAAGCAGTTTGTTATTCAGACAGAATTCCAGGCCTTTCTGGTAGACTCTTTCCTGGGCAGTGAAGAATTTTTCCAGGCTGTCATCCAGCTTTTTGAGCCATGGGTTTTTGAGCGGTTTTTGTACTCTCGTATCCAGGCGCAAGACAGGCCCGCAGAGGACGGGGACGATCGTCACGGCAACAATGAGCGAAGCAGTGAGGGAGATGCAGACCGTGAATACGAGGTCGGTAAAAAGCTGTCCCATCATGCCGAGGTCGTTTCGGAAAAGCAATATGGGAATAAAAACGCAAAGCGTCGTGAGGGTGGAGCCGAGTATGGCGGTCATCATTTCCTGGCTTCCAAGGATGGCGGCGATTTTCGGTTTTGTTCCCCTCTCCCGGTAATGATAAATATTGTCCAGGATGACGATAGATGCGTCGACGATCATGCCCAGGCCCATGACGAGACCTGTAAGACTGATCGTGTTCAAGGTTATTCCCATAAAATACATACACAGGAGGGTGATAAGTATCGAAATGGGTATGGCTATCGCGATGATAAAGGTTGCCTTGAGATTTCTCAGGTAGAGAAAAAGAATCAGAACGGCAAGAAGAATTCCCTGCAAGGCAGAACTGTAAACCTCTTCCAGTGTCGATTGGACCAGGGTGGTGTCGTCCGACATTATCTCGACGGTGACGCCGGTGGGGAGTTCCCCGTTGAGGCTTTCAAGGGCGGCATGGACATCCTTGGATATCTGCACGGCGTTGCTGTCGCTTTCCCTCTGGATCTGGATATTTATGCCGCGCCGGCCGTCTATGTAAACAAGGCGCGAGGGTTCATCGAGTACTTCCCGTACATCGGCGACATCCTCGAGACGGACGGCGCGTGTTTTGCCGGAGCCTCCCGAAGAGATCGTCTTGATAACGATGCCTTTCACCTCGTCGATCGATGAAAGCCTTTCGTGGGTTCGAATCTGGTACTCGGTCGCGCCCCTGACGATGAGGCCCCCGGAGACGAGTACATTCTGCGATCCCAGCGCGCTCGCCACCGCACTGAGGGTGAGACCATAGGCAGCGAGGCGGTTCTGCGATACTTCGACGGAGAGAATCCTTTCGCTCCCTCCACTCACGCTCGCCGTGGCTACGCCCTCGATGCGTTCGAGCATGGGCTGGATCGTGTCTTCGCCGATTGTCTTGAGGTCCTCAAGCGAGCGGTCCCCTTTGATGATGAGGCGCATGATGGGCTGTGCCGACATGTCGAAACGTCGTACCCTTGGAGTTTCTGCTCCATCAGGCAGCCGCCCGGAGATTCCACCGACCGTAGACTCTATCTCCGACTGAGCCTTGTCCAAATCGACTTCATACCCGAATTCCAGCCGTATGTTGCTCGATCCTTGCGAGGACGTTGAGGAGATATTCTTGAGCCCCTCGAGCGAGGAGAGGGTGTTCTCGAGCACCTTTGTGATATTCTCTTCGACATCCTCGGGACCAGCCCCCGAATAGGACACACTCACCGAAAGCATGGGCATTT
>PGXP01000310.1 GCA_002839205.1 Spirochaetae bacterium HGW-Spirochaetae-9 | reverse complement strand
CGGCATAGGTATCGCCCCAGACACTATGCCATTAAGCGAAGCTGTCAGGAAAGTCTGCGAGGCCTATGAATCCATCCTCGTTTTGAAGAGCCATGTCACCTGGATTTGTTCGCTCGACGGGCACATCGCGGTCTGGGATGGAATGTGTCCGGAGCTGGGCACAGCCGGATCGGGCGACGTGCTCGCCGGCCTTATAGCCGGTCTTGCGGCAAGAAAATTGGCACTGTTGAAAAGAGGAAAGCCGAAACCTGGGATTCCGGCTGCCAAGCCTGACGAGGGCGATGCAGTCACCGCCCTGAAGGAATCAAGCCTGGGCGCCGTCATCGCCCACGGGAGAGCCGGTTCGAGCCTCGCCCGAACCATAGGCTGGTTCGAGGCCTCGGATATCGCTGCGGAAGCCTCGCGCATACTGAGCGCAGCGGGAACTCACTTGACCCTGCGGGCAGGCTCCCGCTAGGGTATGGCGAAGGAGAAGACAGGGTGAAGCGGTCGATAGCCGGCATAGCGGTTCGCAACGGAAGATTTCTTGTCGCCAAACGAAAGGAAGGCGGAGCCATAGGTCTGCGATGGGAATTTCCTGGAGGAAAGGTCGAATCAGGCGAAACCGACGAGGCAGCGCTGAGGCGAGAATTCGATGAAGAGCTGGGCATCAGCGTCATTCCGCTTTTATGTATCGGGCAGGGTCTTTTCCGTAGCGGTTCAGGGGAAAGGGAGCTGGCGGCCTGGAAGGTGGAAATTCCTCTCGAATCCATTTTGGAGCTGCGTGAACACAGCGATATCGCCTGGATTACCTGGGAGGAACTGGCATCCCTCGATCTGGCCGATAGCGACAGAAGCCTCCTGCCTCTCATCGCCGGAAAATTCTAATCGTCCTTCGTCGAGTCGAAGAGCGACACCTCAGGTTTCTCTACCGACTCAGGCGCATTGATGAGGATTTCCACTTTGCCCTGAATTTTCTCGAGTTCCTTCTTCAGCCCCTTGGAAAGCTTTATGCCTTCCTCAAAAACCTTTATTGCATCCTCGAGGGGAAGATCCTGATCCTTAATCCGCTCGGCGAGAAATTCCAGTCGACCCAATCGGGATTCAAAATCTTTCATTGCCTTACCTCCCTTACTTCGACACGGGCTCTGCCCGAGGAAAAAACGAGCTGGAGCGTTTCGTCAGCAGCCAGAACCGAAGCCGATCTGACGATCTCGCCCGAGCCTAGAGGGGAATCTTTTTCGCCCAGAACCCAATCCTCATGCGGAACCTTCCTTCGTACGATGGAGTAGCCGCGTGCAAGTACGGCTTGGGGGCTAGCGAGTTCCATATTGGAATCGCAAAGCTCGATGCGGTGCTCCGCCTCTCGCAGCAGGTACTTCATGGTCTTTGTCAATTCATCCCTGGCATCATCCGAGCGGCGGGCGATTGGCATAAGGATGCGCATGAAACGCGTCTCGACATCTTCGGAGGAGAATGCCAAGAGGGAGAGCCGCGCGTATTCAATGCGCGCTCGCACCGAGGCTTCGAGCGCGC
>PGXP01000045.1 GCA_002839205.1 Spirochaetae bacterium HGW-Spirochaetae-9 | reverse complement strand
CTCCTCATCGGCATCACAAAGCAGGGTGCGTGGCTTCTTCAGCCGGAAACTGTACTCGAGAAGGTTAAATCCGATACGACCGAAAACCAGCCTGACATGGTGAGCCTTCCTGCCATCAAATCGGGACGGATGGTATTCGCGGTTCCGGGTGCCGGCCTTTTGGTGGAAAAAATCGGTGGCAAAACCGAAGTCCTGGCCTGCGACATAGTGTTCCCTGTCCTTCACGGCACCTTTGGCGAGGACGGGACAATTCAGGGTCTTCTCGAGTGTGCCGGTCTTCCTTACGTCGGTGCCGGTGTTCTGGGCTCGGCCATAGGTATGGACAAGCAGGTGGCCAAGGATCTTTGGCTTCGTGAAGGACTTCCTGTCGTCGATTCGATAACGGTGCGAGGGTCGGACAGAGCCAATCATCAGTTTATGGCCAGCCTCGCAAGAAAAGTCGAGGCACGATTCGGGTGGCCCTGCTTCGTCAAGCCGGTTTCCTGTGGCTCCTCGGTGGGCACATCGAAGGTAAGGGATTTCCCTTCCTTGGAAGCTGCCATCGATCTCGCCCTCCGCTACGATGAAAAAATTCTCATCGAAAAATTTATCAGCGCGAGAGAGATAGAGTGCGCCATTCTCGGAAACGAATTCCCCATGGCTTTTTCGCCTGGAGAGATAATACCTAGTCACGAATTCTACGATTATGAAGCCAAGTACAAGGATCCTGAAGGCGCTGTACTCAGGATTCCGGCTCTCCTGTCCCCTACGCAACTGGACACCATCAAAACCATCGCAATAAAGGCATTCAAGGCCTGTGAGCTCTCCGGCATGGCTAGAGTTGATTTTTTCATAGACAAGCGTACGGGCGATATCCTGCTCAACGAACTTAATACTATCCCCGGCTTCACTGCCATCTCGATGTATCCCAGGATGTGCGAGGCTAGTGGCCTGCCGTACGCCGAACTTCTGGACAAGCTCATTGTGTTGGGCCTGGAGCGTTTCAAAAACAGGAACTCACTGAGCTATTCCTACGCGTAACGAGGTGGCATAGGCCGATCGGCCTACCCCAAAATCTTCCTGTATTATTATGCACTGATACTCTATAATTATCTATAGTATTATGATTTATCATTTTACCTCTGGCGTACTTCCCAGGAGCGGTGTACACTCAGATTCTCTGAGGCATTCATCGCCCAGGCCAGCAATTCGAGAGCAAGAATCATAGAGGAGGCTCTTCCATGAAGTCCCAGGACTACATCGCCCTGGATGATTCCTTCGGTGCTCACAATTATCATCCTCTCCCTGTTGTCATCTCGGAGGCCAAAGGTTGCATGGTTAAAGATCCCGAGGGCAAGACCTATTTCGATTTTCTCTCTGCCTATTCGGCGGTGAACCAGGGCCATTTGCACCCGCATGTCATCAAAGCGGTCAAGGACCAACTGGAGAGGGTTACCCTCACCTCAAGGGCTTTTCATAACGACAAGATGGGCTTGTTTCTCAAAAAGCTCTGCGAATATACGGGATTTGAGGCTGCCCTGCCGATGAATACGGGCGCGGAAGCGGTCGAGACAGCCCTCAAAGCGGCACGCCGATGGGGCACTGAGAAGCGAGGGGTTCCTAACGGCAAACAGACTGTCATCTGTGCCGAAGGCAATTTTCACGGTCGTACGCTGGCTGCGATTTCAATGTCTAGCGATCCCGATTCATTGGTGGGGTATGGCCCCTATGTGCCGGGCTTCGTGAAAGTGCCCTATGCCGACGCAGGAGCTGTCGATGCGGCAATCGACGAAAATACTGTCGCCATCATTGTGGAGCCCATCCAAGGTGAGGCCGGCGTCGTCGTTCCTCCCGAAGGCTATCTGGCCAGGCTGAGAAAGATATGCAGCCGGCATGGCATCCTCCTGATTTTCGACGAGATTCAGACGGGATTCTGCCGTACAGGCAGGCGTTTCGCCTGGCAGCATGAAGACGCGCGTCCCGATATCATGTGCCTCGGCAAGGCGCTCGGCGGGGGCATCATGCCAATATCCGCCATTGTGGCCGATAAAACAGTCATGGACGTATTCACGCCCGGAACCCACGGCTCCACCTTTGGAGGGAATCCCCTCGCCAGCGCCGTGGGCATCGCCGCCATCGAAGTGCTGGAGGACGAAAAGCTGGAGAAAAACGCCGATTACCTTGGCGAGTTGTTCCGCAAGGAAGTTTCGGCCATCCCCTGCGCAAAAGTGAGGCTGGTGCGCGGAAAGGGGCTTCTCAATGCCGTCGTCTTTGAGGAAGGATTCCAGGCTTGGGATGTTTGCATGGCGCTGAGGGACGAGGGGCTGCTGGCCAAGCAGACCCACGGCAACATTATCCGCTTTGCCCCGCCCCTCGTCATAACTGAGGCTGAGCTGAGCGAGGCAATAGGGATACTTGGTCGGGTGCTGGGAAGGCTCTAATTCAGGACGGTGTCGGTACCGTGCGCGCCTTTTCTTCCTTTAAGCCGATGGAAAACACGGCTCCTCCCCCATCGGTGCCTTCGTAGGCGAGGCTTCCACCGAAGGATTCCACGAGTCGCTTTGCGAGCGAAAGGCCTATGCCGCTGCCCTTTTCCTTTGTCGTGAAAAAAGGATCAAAGATGCGCTTGAGAATTTCGGCAGGGATGCCTCGTCCCGAATCGATGACGGAAATGATCCAGGAACCCTCTCTTCTAAAAAGACGTAGTGCAATTTGGCGCTCTCCGGCGGGCAGGATTTCCACGGCTTCTATAGCGTTGCGGATAAGATTATCCAGGGCTATGCCGAGCTTTTCGGCATCGGCGCTGACAATGGCGCTCCCGGAAACAGCGAAATCCAGAACAAGCTCTATCCCCGAATCGCCAAGGTCTTTATAGCGATTACAGTAGGATACCAGGAATGACTGCAAGTCTACTGGATCGCGGCGGGCCTGACCTGGCTTGAGAAATTCGCGAATCCTGTCCGCCAGCCCCGAAAGCCTCATTATCTCGCCTTCGATGATATCGGCGGATTCCGCCAACTGGGGCGTTGCCCGCCTTATTCTGGCAGTCTGTATACGCATGATTCCCAAAGGATTCTTTATCTCGTGAACGAGGGTTCGCGCGGCTTCCCCAAGCTGGACAAGCTCCCTCATTTCGGTTTCCCTCTTCAGCAAGTCTTCGTTGTGCCGGAAAACGAAAACCAGGAGGATGTAGAGGCCGAGGAGGGCTGCCGAGATCAGAGCAGCCACGAGAAAGAACTGCAGCCTCTCGCCATCCAGACCATCCGCGGCGTATTCCATCCAGATAAAATAGGTTCCACCGAGCAGTATAAGTTCTCCCGATGTCAAGAATTCGGGTATCTGGGCCTGAGGCTGCGCCTGTCTGCCCTTTCCCATGCCCATACCCTGGCCCAAGACGGCTCCACCGGGATTCATCATCCTCGCGGGATTCTGCAGACCTGAATAGCGGATAAGCCGTATCGACTTCTTGTTGTCGGCAAAAGCCACCGATACGCTCCCGGGGAGGCCGGTTGCCCTGCTCTCCTGATTCCGCGCGAAGAGCAGATCCTGCATCGGAACCGCTTCAGGCGCCGAACCGTAGCGCAGAGAGGAGCTGCCATCCAGTCGGTAGAAGCCGAAACCGATGATTCGCTTGTCGTCGTCGGGGATGAAGGAGGGGTCTTTCCTGTATTCGTCGACAACGGCAGAGGATGCACGGAAGGCTTCATATTCGAGGAGAAGATCCCTGCGTTCGGTTTCCCGGATCGTGACGACCCAGAGGAGGCTGACGGCGACCAAAAGGACAAAGGCCGACGAGAAAAGCAGAATGCGGGTCGATTTGTTCCTTACAGTCTTCATGGTTACCTGAGCCATGGTACCATGCCTCAGGGTTTCCTGCCACCCTTTCGCGCTTGTGCCTTGTGACGGCATCATGGTACAACATGCCTGGTCAGCAGATGAAAAAAGCGATAAAAACCCTGTCGAGCATCGCATTCCTCCTCGCCTTTGTATTTTTTGTCATCTTTTACGCAAAGATGCAGCAGGATAACCTTAAGGCGAGCCTGCCCGTCGCCGGAAGGGTTGTGGAATTGACCTCGGTTCCCACCGACTCAGATACCTCAGGCGATCTGTATTCTGCTTCACAGCATGCGAAGATTCATCCTGAATGGGATGAGACATTCCTCGATGCCATCGACATGAATCTCGATGAGGATGAGGATCTGGAACAGGTGCTCACCGTGAAGCCCTCAAGCTCCGATGACGGGAAACTTTCGATCGTCATCGCCGATTTCCAGCCGACTACAGGGAGTTACATCCGACTCTGGAAGGGCGGAACCCTGGCTGTAAAACCCAATACCATCGTCGTCCAGCCTAGAGACCTCCTGGGCGACGGCAGCCTCGAACTTCTCTGTTTTGGCGTCGACGAGGTCAACAGGCAAACGCTCACCATCTTCAAGCGACTCCCCCGCGGGCCAGAAGCCTACGACAGCGTATTTTCAGAATCAGGCGTATCTCTCGCCATCATCGATCCGTCCGACACCGGTTTCGCGACGATAGAAGTTTTCGAGAAGGCTGCAGATGGACCCTCACCCCTCGACCAGACAAAGGTTGTCTATTCCTGGGGAAAGGAAAAATTCGAGATACCGGGCGAAAACATAGAACAAGCCTTTATGAGCAGCATCCTCACGGGCCGCGCAGAGGATTTCGAGTTGTACCTCGATGGATTATGGATCAAGGAAGGCGAGGCGACGGGACAGCCGACCTCGCTCTCCTTCGACGCGGAAGGTAGAAAAATCAGCATCCACAGCGAGGCAGAACAGCAGCAGTGGGACTGGGGCAGGTCCACTGCCGCATTCGCCGGTATCTATGCTCCCATTTCGAACAGCGCCGTACCCGAAATGCTGCGCCTTCTGGGAATAGACCTTGTGGGCATCGACAGAGTGAGAGTCAGGGCGACTGCACAGCAAATCGTAAAATTCGCAATGCGGGAAGACTGGAATGGCGTCTACCGACGGGTCGATTCAGGAGACTTTCCACTACAAGCCAAGGGGACGATGCGGACACTGACCGAAGATAGCCTTTTCCAGGTAGCCTTCGACGGCAGCAAGGCCAAAGCCACGCTGAGGCGCGGCGATTTCGATGGATTTTACGCTGGAGCTGACGGCATACGGCTCGACCTGGCGGAAAGCAGGTTCCGACTGGAACAGAAGGGTGAATTCTCAAAAGGTTATTTTTCGATTTTTCAGGTGGGGGACACTACCATTCTCGATCTGAGCCTCATCGATGATTCGTCTATCCCTTCGGGACGACTCAGCTACATAATTCATGTGAGGTCAGGCAAAAACCGCCGTGTCGGCAGTCTTGTCCTGAAACCTGCGCGTATCCTGGCCGACACGGCAGAACCGCTCTACAAGCCTGATCTGACAATCGCTTTTGTTGGGCATTAAGGCAGAAGATACGATTCGTACCCTGCATCCTTGAGTTTTGCCTGCGTTCCCGACCAATCGCCCGTAGCATCGACGAGCACAGCCCATCGAAGCTCCCCATCACTGGTTTTCTGCTCGTCGGTTTTTACCAGAAATCCCAGCTTATTC
Source organism: Spirochaetae bacterium HGW-Spirochaetae-9 (assembly GCA_002839205.1). Next base: position 8,477 of record PGXP01000045.1, on the reverse strand, counting down.
AGTTTTCCCGCCAGGGCTGAGGCGTTTTCCTTGCGTGAGAACCATCCAACTTGCAGCGTCGCGGGGCCTTTCCCCTGATCCGTATCATGTATTTTTGATGCTTTCTCCTGGGCAATCCATGATTCTGTTTTCTGCGGAATCGGCCATGCATACAGTCCGGACAGCAGCCATGCTGCAGGTTTGGCAAGGATATCCTTTTGTGAAAAAGCCTCTTCAATGGATCCTGGATAAGCCGCCTTGAGCCGGGTTTCCAGGCTTCGGGCATCCAAGCCATCAGTGGCAACGGTGAAATCGGCAAAATCCGGCAAAGACGCCACAAGCCACAGCAAAAAGAGGGCTTCACGTCGAATTGCAGCATCATCGGAACCATTCGCCAGGGGTTGGAGAATCATGAATGCTTTTTCGCTTTCCCCGTCGAGCATGAAGAACCAGGAGAGGACGATGTTCTTCTCTTCCCTGTATGACTTTTCCCCCAGGGTGTCGGACACCTTGTCGAGCTGTTTCTTTGCTTCGGCATAGTTCCCTGCAGCCAGGTGACAGCGGGCAGCCTTGAGGAGAAGGTCGGGACGGCTGAAGACGCCCTCCTTGCCTGCGGAAGCCGGCACAGCTGTAGAACCTTGGGAGAAGAGAAGCGCGGCTTCCGCGAAGCGTCCGGCCATAAGAGCCAAAGATCCCGAAAAAGCCGCAAGATCGGCCTTTCCTGCCGCCGGAGCCTTGGGAAGGAACTCCTTGCACAGAAGGATTGCATCGTGAAGAGGCAGAGCGAGGGCATAGGTTTCCAGGTATATCGCGAAGGATTGACCGCCCAAGACCTTGTTGATGGCGGTCCTGGCAGTGGCCAATGTCTGTTCCCCCGTTATGGTGGGCCGAGAGGATGGCAACTTCGAAGATTGCGCAAATGCTTGGGAAGCGACGAGGATGAGGAGGAGAAGTATCGCCGCTTTTCTATACATCAACCTCTTCCGCCCTGAAAGTGTTCCCCGATATACCCAAAAGCTTCACCTTCGCAAAGTGGCCGATCCGCGACGGATCTGCGGTGAATACAACCATCTCATCCCTTGCCGTCCTGCCAAGCATTTCCTTCGATGAACGGCGCGAGGAATTTTCGACGAGAATCTCGTCGACGAGCCCCAATCGCTCTTTCATCAAACCGGAACTTATCTCTTTCTGGAGAGCGATCACTCTGGCCAATCGAGCTTTTTTGACCTTGTCGGTCAACCTTCCCTCAAGTTTCACGGCCGGGGTACCTTCGCGCGGGTTGAAATAGTACATGAAGGAGTAAGCGAAGCATACTTTTCGCATGACATCGAGTGTCTCCTCCAGGTCTTCCTCGGTTTCACCCGGAAATCCCACCAGGATGTCGGTCGACAGCGACAGGCCGGGGATAGCCGACTTCATTGCAGCCACCAGGCCGAGAAAATACTCTCTCGTATATTTTCGGTTCATCAAGCCCAGAACTCGATCAGAACCGGATTGGATGCAGAGATGGATATGCCTGCAGAATACCTGCTCCTCAGCGATGACACGGATGAGATCATCCGATAGATCCTTAGGATGGCTTGTTAGAAAGCGAATCCAGCCAATACCGCCGGAGTCGCCAGGGCCTCCACGTTTCGGTTCGCCCTTCTCCATCCCGTGCTTTTTTCGCAGGTAGGCTGCTATAAGCCGCAAGAGGGCCGGAAAGTCCAGAACCCCATCAGGCCCTTCCCAGCGATAGGAGTTGACGTTTTGCCCGAGGAGGCTTACCTCGCGGACTCCTGCGGCTTCGAGGGCATCGAGTTCGGCGAGGATGTCGGACGGCTTTCGGGATATCTCCCTGCCGCGAACATAGGGCACGATACAGTATGAACAAAAGTTGTTGCAACCATGCATTATAGGCACGAAGGCACGGAAGGCGCCGGCTTCGTGATGAGTCTTGGAAAAAACATATGCGGGAGACTCATCGCTCAAATCCCAGCTTGTGCCTGCCTGAATCTGGTCAAGCACCAGTCCGAACGACTGCTTCTGAAAAGTACCGAGAACATAATCGATCTCGGGCACGCGCTTTTTCATGGCATCTCGGTACTGTTCGGCCATGCATCCAACCACCACGATGGCGAACTTCCGCAGGCTTTTTCTTTTTTCGGCGGCAAAGAGCGATATACGAGCCCAGGCTCTATTCTCGGCAGTGAGACGCACCGTGCAGGTATTGATGATAGCGAGGTCGCATTCCACGAGGGACGAAGAACGCCAGCCGCGTTCGACCAGTATCGATTCAAGGGCGGCCGATTCGGCCTTATTCATTTCGCAGCCGTAGGTTTCGAGGTGATATGTCATGATCAGGGGATACTCTTCAGCTCTTCTTGCGGAGTCCGGCCAGGAAGCCGCCAATGTTCACGAGGCCGTAGAGGAGGAGGCCGACTCCCCCGAGGCTGAGGAGGGAGCGCGCGAGTCCCGGCATGAACATCGTCGCCAAGCCCGCTACTCCTGCCACCGAGAGGAGGCTGCCTGAAACCTTGTCCGTCTTCGTCTTGCCGAATAGCCCCACAGCCCCGAGAGCGAGAAGACCGGCGGAGAGAACCCAGCCGAGAACGGGTATGCCGAGGAGGGCGTTGATGCCGAGAAGCCCGATTCCGGCCCCCGCCGACATGATGCCTTTGGTGCCTTTTTCTGTAAGGTCTTTCTTCTCGACGGGATAGTTATTGGACATAGGGGCTCCTTATCATGCTTTTTCGACAAAGGCGTAGGCTGAATGATTGTGGATGCTCTCGAAGTTTTCGGCTTCGACCGAGAATCGGGGGAATTTGCCGAGGGCTTCCACACGCAAATATACTTCACGCACAAGATCCTCGACAAACCGCGGCCTGTCATACGACCTCTCGGTGATGTATTTTTCATCTTCTCGTTTCAGTAGCGTAAAGAGATCGCTAGAAGCCGAATCCTCTACGATAGCGACAAGGTCCTCGATCCAGAAGAATGGACCAAGAGCAACCTTGAGCGTCACAAGCCCCCGCTGGTTGTGGGCTCCCTGGCTGGAAATGGCCTTCGAGCAGGGGCAGACAGTCTGAATGGGCACCGTGACACCGACGATAAAGGAATGGCCGGCATCGGAAACCTTACCTTCATAGGAGCAGTCGTAGCTCATCATAGAGCTTTGGCCCGAGACGGGCGCCTTCTTCTGGATAAAATAGGGAAAATGGATTTCCGAATAGGCTGTCTCCGCCTCGAGCTCGAGGCGGATTTTCTGAAGCATGCCGAGAAAGCTGGGCATGGAGAGATCCGATCGTGATTCCTCGAACACCTCGATAAAGCGGCTCATGTGGGTGCCCTTGAAGTCGTGAGGAAGGTCGGCATAGAGGTTGACAACGGCTGTTGTGTGCTGGAACTGAGCCGCTTTGTCCCTCAGCGTTATGGGATAGCGGACGCCTTTAACCCCCACCTTCTGTATGGGGATGCGCCGCTCATCCTTCATGGATTGAACATCAACCATCAATTTCCTTACCTACTGCGCACGTCGGGAAGCAGCTTCAACCGTGTTTGCGAGAAGCATCGTAATGGTCATGGGTCCGACACCGCCCGGCACGGGAGTGATCCAACCCGCCACCTTGGCCGCCGATTCGAAATCGACATCACCCTTGAGCCGGAAGCCCTTCGATGCGGAGGAATCCTCTACCCGATTCACGCCGACATCGATGACACAAGCACCCGGTTTTACCATATCGCCCGAAATCAAGCCGGCTTTTCCGGCACATGCTATAAGAATATCTGCATTCCTGCAATACGAAGCAAGGTCCTTCGTTCCCGTGTGGCAAAGGGTAACGGTAGCATTGATGGACTTTCGAACAAGAAGGTTCATGAGGGGCTTGCCGACAAGGTTGGAGCGGCCGACGATGACGGCATTGGCGCCCTTGGTCGACACCCCGCTCCGGCGTATAAGCTCGATGATGCCTGCGGGCGTGCATGGCAGATAGCAGGGTTCTTCGAGGTTCATCCTGCCAATATTTATGGGGGTAAAGCCATCGACGTCCTTTTCAGGCGAAATCGCCGCGATGACGGCTTTTTCATCAATCTGCGGAGGAAGCGGGAGCTGAACCAGTATGCCATGCACCCTGTCGTCGGCATTACAGGCTCTCACGAGGTCAAGAAGTTCATTCTGGCTCGTCGATCCAGGCAGGTGATGGGCAAAGCTGAGCATTCCGGCTTCGGCAAGGGCTTTTTCCTTGCCAGTAACATAGGATACCGAGGCGGGATCTTCGCCCACGAGGATGACGGCAAGGCCGGGAGTCAGTCCCTTCGAGGCCAGGGATTCAACCTTTGACTTTATCTCGGCGCGAATGTCCTGTGCGATTTTCTTTCCATCGATGATGGTTGCGGGCATTGTATCCTCCTAATTATTGATATTTAAAAAGCGGTCAAAAAAAGCCCTGTATTTCCGTGCTGCCGCCTCGGCATCCTGGGGTTTCACAATGAGACTGAAGGCGAAATAGGCTTCTTTTTCCATATCGAAAAAGAAGCCTGGATGCACATAGATACCTTCTTCGCGCAGGAGCCCGCGGACAAGCTCTTCTTCGCCCGCAAAGCGCGGACTCTGGACGAGGGCTGTCCAGCCGCCTTCGCAGGCCAGGATCCTATGCGCGGATCCTTCGTACTCAAGAATCTTGCGATATACGGCGAAGTTGGTTGCCATGCGTCTTTTTACCTTCAAGCGGATTTCTTCCTCATGCGCGAGAAGCCTGCTCACGCCGTTCATGACGGGCGCCCCTGCCGACAGGAAGGCGTCCGATATCAGCTCGAGGGCTCCCATGGCCTTCGCAACTTCATCCTCTGGTCCGGATACCGCAATCCATCCCAGCTTCATTTGAGGCAGACAGAGCCGTTTCGAGAGCCCGTCGAGCACGAAGGTGAGGACGGGGCGAGGGTTCGGGGCTGGTTCCTGAGCGAGGAGCGATACCCTCCCCTCACGCGGTTCCAGCTCATAGCCATGGAAAACCTCATCCGCAATGATAGCCAGCGAGTGACGGCGGCAGATTTCCTGTATAGCCCTCAGCTCTCTCTCCTTGATGTATGAGCCCGTCGGATTGTTGGGATTGATCAGCACTATGGCCTTCACCCTGTCTCCATCCGAACTTTCCAGAACCCTTTGTATGGAATCCAGATCAAGGCTCCATCCTGCCGGATAATCGTATTCAAGCCTGTACCCCAGGGCTTGCACCGACTCCAGTGAGGCCAGATGGTCGAAGAGGGGGTAGCCTGGCTTCGGAACGAGGATGGAATCCCCCGGATCGCAGAGAAGCTTGAAGAGGTAGGAGTAGGCTTCGGATGTGGAAGCGCAGAGCAGAAGATGGTTGTGGTCTACCGCCTTTCCTGAGCAGGCGAGGTGGGCGGCTATGGCGGAGCGGGCGCTCTCCAGGCCTTTGGGATCGGGTGAATAAAGGGAATTATCATCGGCGGAAAGCGCGGCTGCCAGTGCATCCGCCGGTTGCACAAAACCGGTTTTTGTCGGATTTGACTGGGAGAGGTCGAAGACTGCCAAGCCTTTGCGCAGATGTTCGCTGCGTTCCAGATCGAGTTCGTTCCTGGAGGCTGAAAAGTCGATTCGCCGTGAAAATTCCATTTTGTAGCAGTATAATGAATAGGTAGCCTGAAGAACAAGGCTTTATTCAGGCTATAATGTTGACATATATCTGTATATTAGATATTTTATATATAAGGAGCTTTCAGAATGAGATTGGTAATAATTGGAGGAGTCGCTGCCGGAGCCACCGCCGCCGCGAGAGCCAGAAGACTCGACGAGACGGCCGAGATTACGGTGATAGAAAAAGGTCCTTATGTCTCTTTCGCCAACTGCGGTTTGCCCTACCGACTCTCGGGCGACATCACCAAGCGCAGCGCTCTCATTCTGCAGACAGCCGAAGGCTTTTTCTCGCGCTACAGGGTCAATGTGGCGCTCAAAACAGAAGCCATCGCTATCGATAGGATAGCCAGGACGGTTCTCGTGCGCAGCCCCGAAGGTGAGCGGAATATTTCGTACGATAAGCTCATACTGGCCCAGGGCGGCACGCCCTTCATCCCTCCCGTGGAAGGCGTGGATTCGCCCAATGTATTCCGGCTGTGGACGATTCCCGACATGGATGCCATCAACGCCTATATTGCCGACAAGGACGCGAAGTCGGCTGTCGTCGTGGGCGGAGGGTTTATCGGTCTCGAGACGGCCGAAGCCTTTATCAAGCGGGGGCTTTCAACCTCCATCGTCGAACTCACCGACCAGCTGATGCCGCCCGCCGATCCTGAATTCGGCGCCCTCATAGCCGGAGCCTTCACGAAGGCAGGCGCTGCCGTTTACACGCAAAAATCCCTTGCAAGAATCGACTTTGCCAACCGCAGCGTCGAACTGAGCGATGGGACAATCCTTCCAGCCGATATTGTCCTCATGTCGGCCGGTGTCCGCCCGAACCTCGGCCTGGCCAAGTCGGCCGGACTCGAGATAGGCACCTCCGGCGGCCTCCTTGTCGATGAATTCCTTAAGACAAGTGATCCAGACATCCTCGCCGCCGGCGACATGGTGGAACTGCTGCGCCGAGTGGACGGAGCCAAGGTTCGCATTCCCCTCGCGGGACCCGCCAACAGGCAGGGCAGAATCGCCGCTACCAATGCCCTCGGCGGAGCCATGAAATATCCCGGCGCTCTCGGCAGCTCGGTGTTCAAGGCTGTGGACTACACCTTCGCGCAGACTGGCCTCTCTGAAAAAGCCGCCGCTGCGGCTGGCATCAAGGCTCGCGCCGTCCATGTCCACAGGGCTCACCATGCATCGTATTACCCCGGCTCCAAGGATCTGTCGCTGAAACTCATCTACACTGAGGAAGGATCCTTGCTCGGCGCTGAAGCCTTCGGCGAAGAGGGCGTGGAAAAGCGCATCGACGTGCTCGCCACGGCCCTCGCCGCCCGGATGAAGCTCTCCGACCTCGCCGACCTCGACCTGACCTACGCCCCGCCCTACTCTAGCGCGAACGATCCTCTCCAGATGGCTGCCTTTGCCGCCCAGAACGACCTTTCCGGCTATTCCCGATTCATCGCGCCCAGGGAAGCTGCCGCCCTTGCAGCCCAAAAGCCGGCATCGGTACAATTCCTGGATGTCAGAACCTTCGGGGAATATCTCAAGGGCTATATCGCAGGATCCCTCCACATGCCTCTCGACGAGATCCGCGACAGGCTGGAAGAAATTCCTCGCGGCAAGCGCCTCGTCATAATCTCTATTGCCGGTTTTGAAGGCCACCTGGCATCGAGGATACTGCAGCAGCAAGGTTTCCAGGACGTAGCGTATGTAACTGGCGGAATGACAAGTATGAGGCTCTTCGGCGGATTCGAAGAGCTTCAAGGGGAATGACTGCCGACGCCGCGGCTCAATGCCGGGCGTCGAATATATCGAACTTTACAAGGGAGAAAATTATGGGATTTTTCGGCAACGGCAACAGTGTAGAACAGAAAATCAAGGCAGGGGCAGTCATCGTCGACGTTCGAAGCGTCGACGAATACCAGGATGAGCACTTCCCCAAATCCTTGAATATTCCCGTCAACGAGCTCTCGGGCAGGGCTGGCGAAATCGGCCCCAAAGACAAGCCCGTCGTCCTGTACTGCGCCTCCGGTTCCCGGAGCGCCATGGGCACGCGCATTCTGAAGTCGCTCGGCTTCACCGATGTGGTGAATGCCGGCGGCCTCAACGACATGCCGGGCTTTTAGGCAGCAAATTAAAAGGCCGCCTTTCATGGGCGGCCTTTTGCTTGCCTACGCGCGGAACTTCACTTGCCTACTTTGATCTCCTGCCACGCGGCATTGTATTTTTCGAGATCAGCCCCAACATCCTTCTTGAGCTCGCAGGGCTCCAGGGACTCCGCAGTGTAGTAGGAGTCGCCCTTCTTGAGAGCCCTGGCCGGAGCATTGGCCGTGGCGGGGAAGCCGAAGGCATCGCAGAATTCGGCGTACACTTCAGGCCTGTGGATAAAGTCGATGAATTTCATCGCCATATCCTTGTTCTTTGAATTCTTCAGAATGACCATGGAGTCGATGTAGCTGGGGCCACCTTCCTTCGGTATGAAGAAGTCGATTTCGCCCCAGCGGCTCTTGTCCAGCTCGGCGTAGATCGATTCGGCATAGCCCTGGGCTCCCCATACCTCGCCTGCCGCGAAATTCTTCGCGAACGCCTCTGCGTCAAACTTCAGCAGGTTGGGCTTCCACACATCATTCACCAGAGCCTTCGCCTTCGCTATCTCCTCATCGTTCGTCGTGTTGACCGAGTATCCGAGGAACTTCAAGGCATCGCCCAGCACTTCCCTCATGTCGTCGAGCATGATCATCTTGCCGGCCAGATCATTTCTGGCGAAAATCGCCCAGGATTTGTCGTATTGGGGCACTTTCAGCTTGTTGACGGCGACGCCGGCCGCACCCATGTAATAGGGGATCGAGTAGACATTGCCCGGATCGAAATCGCTCTTCTCGAGCAC
>PGXP01000044.1 GCA_002839205.1 Spirochaetae bacterium HGW-Spirochaetae-9 | reverse complement strand
CCTCATCAAGCAGCCGGATCTTCAGCAATATTTTGTCGCTTCTGGACTGATCCGCCCCGGAAGCCTCAAGATGATCAAGAATCCAAAAATAGCGGTTCAGAAGACGGGGTTTCAGTGTTGCGGCGAGGCCCGGATTCTCCCGCAGATCATTCTCCAACTGAAACATCGAAGAATTGAGCCGTGAGCTTTCCTGGGGTCCCAGTTCACGTTTCGAGCCGAAAAGGCCTGTAAGTTCGCCGTAGACGGGTATCCATTCCGGCACTTCTTTTTCCGAAAGCTCCCTTTCCCTCACTTTTCCCGCGAGTTTCTGGATCATGTCGGATTCAAGAAGCTCAATGTCGATCTTGTCGGGACCGATAAAAAATGCTTCCCTGAAAAGAACCTTGGATGCTGATTGTTCGCCCGAGAGCCCATGGCAATCGGCCAACTCGGCGAGGCAGCGCGCATCGTCTTTCCTGGTTTTTACCGCCCTCTCCAAATGCTGTTGGGCTGTCTCGTAGTCGCCAAGAGCTTTTCGGCAGCGGCCGGCGCGAAGATCGAATTCCGCATCGAGGGCTTCTTTCTCCTCATCGGGGATAGCCAGGAAAAAGTCCAGAGCAACGCTGAATACCATGCGTTTGAAAGCGTAGCGTGCCATTTCAAAATCGCCGGGAATTCGGGTAAGAAAAACCTGGAAGGATTTCCACCGCGCGACGATATGGTCGCCTTTGGCAAGAGGCTTTTCCAGTTGGCTTGTCTCATCGATGCAACCCTGCCAGAACTGAGCGCATTTCATCGAAAAAAGAACTTCCGCATTGTCGAAATCCTCGTGGAGCGCTTCCTCGAAAAACCGGGAAGCGTTGCCGAGGTCGGCGTTCTTGAGGCACTCATATCCCAGAGCGAGCAGCGAGGGTGCGCGTTCTTCTGTCATGCGTTTCCAATTCCAAACATCACTATATTTTCATACTAACCGATCGCCGCCGAAAGAGTCAATCGTCGATGGAATTTCACCATGCAAGTCCGCCAATAACGACAGGGTGAGAGAAGGATTCTCTATGGAAATGCGTCGGGCTTGGTGCTACTATTTATTCATGAATCGTCCCATCATCGCACCTTCGCTTCTCTCTGCGGATTTTTGTGAAATTTCATCGGCGCTGCGATCCATCGAGGAATCAGGCTCCGACTGGGTTCACCTCGATGTAATGGATGGAAATTTTGTGCCTCCCATCACCTTCGGCGCAAAGATGGTAAACGATACAAGGGCTCATACAAAACTGCCCTTGGATGTTCATCTGATGATCGCCGACCCGGAACGCCATGTGAGGTCCTTCGCCGATGCGGGGGCCGATTGGATAACCATCCACGCCGAGGCTTGCATTCATGGACATCGCGCCATTCAGTCGATACGGGAATGCGGAAAAAGACCAGGCATATCGATTGTTCCATCCACGCCACTTTCCGTGATAGCCGAGCTCCTTCCCTTTGTCGATCTCGTTCTCGTCATGACCGTGAACCCAGGCTATGGAGGCCAAAAAATCCTGCCTTTCTGTCTCGATAAGATAAAGCGGCTCAAGGCCCTGCGTTTATCGCTCAAGCTTGATTTCCTCATCTCTTCCGATGGCGGCATTGGCCCCGACACCATCATAGAAGTCGCCGAAGCCGGACCCGATGTCATCGTCATGGGATCGGCCTTTTTTACGGCTGCAGACAAGAGTTCCATGGTAGGGGAGATGCGGGAAGCCTTTGCCCAAAGAGGGATCTGTTGAGGGCTGTCGTTCAGCGCGTTTCTTCAGCGAGCGTGACCATTGAAAAGAGCGGAGTCGCCGAAGAAACAGGCAGCATTGAGCAGGGTCTCCTCGTCTATGTCGGCGTCGGTTTGACCGATACGAAAAGTGACGCCGACTACCTCGCCGACAAGGTGGCGAATCTGAGGATCTTCACCGACGAGAACGGGAAGATGAATCTTTCTCTCCTCGACAAGGGATATGCCGCCCTTGTCGTCTCGCAATTCACCCTCTATGCCGACGCGAGAAAGGGAAGAAGGCCCTCGTATTCCGAAGCTGCCGGCAATGAAACTGCTGTCGAGCTCTACGAGGCATTCTGTTCCGCCCTCGCTGCCACGGGTATTCGGGTTGCGACGGGGCGGTTCCGTGAAATAATGCGGGTCGCCTATATCAACGAAGGGCCGATCACCATCCTTCTCGATTCACGCAAAGCTTTTTGATCCGGAGCGCAAAAAGGGGCTGCCGTGATGGCAGCCCCTTTTCTTTCAGCAGCCAGCCTTCTGATGGGCTGGTTGCAAAGCTTATTTCTTGGAAGAACCTTTGGGTCTCCCTACAGAGCGTTTAACCGTAGCGGCTTTTTCCACAGCGGGTTTTCTGCCGCGCTTTGCAACGATGGCAGCTGCAGGCTTGGTGCCAGCCTTTTTCGCCAAAGGCTTTTTGACTGCCTTGGCTGTCGTTTTTGTGACTGCCTTTACGGCCGGCTTTCTGCCCACTTTAGCGGAAACCTTTGCAGGTTTTACTTCTTTGGCAGCCTTGGCAGCCTTGGTGGCCTTGGCAGCAGGTCTGCCGCGTTTGGCCTTGGTCAGGGGGGCTTTGGCTTCCGCAGCTTTTACGCTTGCCTTCCTTGCCTTGGGAGCTACAAGGGTTTTGGCTGCTTTCGGCGTCACCTTGGCAACGACCTTCGCAGAGGCTTTTTCCTCTATAACGGCCTGGGCAGCGGCGAGGCGAGCTATGGGTACGCGGAAGGGTGAGCAGGAGACATAATTCATCCCGACAGCGTGGCAGAATTTGACGGACTTGGCTTCGCCGCCATGCTCGCCGCAGATGCCCACCTTAAGCTTGGGATTGGTCGAACGGCCGCCGGCGATGCCCATCTTCACGAGCTTGCCCACGCCCTTCTGGTCGATGCTGACAAAGGGATCGATGGCGAAGATTTCCTTGCCGCCTTCCTTCTCTGCCATGACATAGTCGGGCAGGAAACGGCCGGCGTCGTCGCGGGAGAGGCCGAGAGTCATCTGGGTGAGGTCGTTGGTTCCGAAGGAGAAGAACTCGGCTACCTCGGCGATTTCGTCGGCGAGGAGGGCTGCGCGAGGAATCTCGATCATCGTGCCTACCATGTATTTGATCCTGGACTTGGCTTTGGCGATGATGGCATCGGCCACGCCACGGGTCTGATCCACAAGGATCTTGAGTTCCTTGCGGTCGATGGTGAGGGGGATCATGATCTCGGGGAACACCTTCTTGCCGGCTTTGGACACTTCCACGGCAGCCTCGATGATGGCCGTCACCTGCATGTCGAGAATCTCGGGATAGGTGATAGTGAGGCGGCAGCCGCGGTGGCCGAGCATTGGGTTGGACTCATGGAGCTGGTCGCAGCGCATCCTGATGAACTCGGGTGTCTTGCCCGTGATCTTGGCGAGCTTTGCGACGCCGGCATCGTCCTTCGGGGTGAACTCGTGGAGGGGAGGGTCGATGAGGCGGATGGTGACGGGCTTGCCGGCCATAGCCTCGAAAATGCCCACAAAATCCTCGCGCTGGAAGGGCAGGAGCTTGGCCAGGGCCTTCTTTCTCGACTCGAGGTCGTCGGCGATGATCATCTCCTGGATGGCGAGCTGGCGCTTTTCGGAATTGGCGGGATTCTTGAAATCCTTGAAGAACATGTGCTCGGTGCGGCAGAGGCCGATACCTTCGGCGCCAAGCTCGACGGCCTTGCGAGAATCCTGGGGCGTATCGGCATTGGTGCGGATCTTGAGCGTTCGGATCTTGTCGCACCAGGAGAGGAGCGTCTTGAATTCCTTGGTCTGCTCGGGCTTCTTGAGGGGGAGGGAGGTGGAGAAAACCTCGCCGGTGGTGCCATTGATGGTAACCTCGTCGCCCTGCTTCAGAACCTTGCCGCCGACCTTGACCGTCTTGGCCTTGTCGTCGATATCGAGGGCCTCGCAGCCTACAATGCAGCACTTGCCCCAGCCGCGGGCCACGACGGCCGCGTGTGAGGTCTTGCCGCCCGTGGCGGTGAGAATGCCCTGGGCAGCGAACATGCCGCCGACGTCCTCGGGGGAAGTCTCGCGTCGGATGAGAATCGTCTTTTCGCCCTTGAGCGCCATCTCTTCGGCGTCGGCTGCGTTGAAGACGAGCTTGCCGGCCGCGGCGCCGGGTACGGCGTCGATGCCCGTGGCGAGCTTCAGCTCCTTGAGCTTTGCGGCGCCAGTAGCGGCTACATCGATAATGGGATAGAAGACTCCCTCGATCTGTTCCGGAGTGATGCGGGAAATCGCTTCTTCTTTGGTTATAAGGCCTTCATTGACCATGTCGACGGCGATCTTGAAGGCCGCAGAGGGCAAGCGCTTGCCGGTGCGGCACTGAAGCATGTAGAGCTTCTCGTCCTCGATCGTGAACTCGAGATCCTGCATTTCCTTGAAATTCTTCTCGAGGATTTTCCTGACCTTCAAAAGCTGCTTGTAGGCCTTGGGAAGCTTGGTGCCGAGTTCAGCCAACTTCATGGGGGTGCGGATGCCCGCGACGACGTCTTCGCCCTGGGCGTTGATGAGGCAGTCGCCGTAGAAGACGTTCTCGCCCGAGTTGGGATCGCGGGTAAAGCAGACGCCCGTGCCCGAGTTGTCGCCCTTGTTGCCGAATACCATCTGCACGATGTTGACGGCCGTGCCCTTGAGGTCGGTTATCTTCTCTACGCGGCGATAGGTCACCGATTTCTCGGCTTCCCAGGAGTTGAAGACGGCGTCGATGGCGCCCCAGAGCTGCTCCATCGGATCCTGGGGGAATTCCAGTTTCTTGTTTTTCTTGTAGAACGCCTTGAATTCCTCGCAGAGTTCCTTGAGGTTGTCAGCGTTGAGATCGGTGTCATTCTTCACGCCGAGCTTTTTCTTCATGTCGCCGAGCATTTCCTCCATGGGTTCCTTGGAAAGGCCCATGGCGGTGGTGGAATACATCTGGATGAAGCGACGATAGCTGTCGTAGGCGAAGCGGGGATTCTTGGTAGTCGTGGCGAGCCCCTCGACCGATTTGTCGTTGAGGCCGAGGTTGAGGATCGTTTCGAGCATGCCCGGCATGGAGCGCGCGGCGCCCGAACGCACCGAGACGAGAAGGGGATCCTTGGAGTCGCCGAGCTTTTTGCCCACGGTCTTTTCCAGCTGGACGACGGCGGTCTTCACTTCGTCGACTATTGACTTGGGAAGCTTGTGTCCGGCCTTGAAGTATTCTTCGCAGGAAGGAATGCTGATAGTGAAGCCGGCCGGAACGGGAAGACCAATTTTCGTCATCTCCATGAGCCCGGCGCCCTTGCCGCCGAGGATATCCTTGCTCATTCCTGCGCCTTCCGCGACGCCGGTTCCGAACGCAAACACAAATTTCTTTTTAGCCATGAGGCGTTTCCTCCGAGGGGAATATGAATCGCGGGGCGATGCTCCGCTTTCGGTGTGGCTGGCGTAGCCAAATCACACTGCTGTAAACTAATAGAAAGCAGGAAATATGTCAATTCACCTGCGATCGCGTTGTGCGCTTTAGCTCCCGTCATTGACTTATATCCAGCTATCCGATACATGATAATTCGTGCCGCGAATATTCTTCCATGTCGATCTCGACGCTTTCTTCGCATCCGTCGAGCAGTGCGACAATCCCCTTCTCAAGGGAAAACCGGTGATTGTGGGGGCGGCCCCAGGACATCGCGGCGTCGTATCCACCTGTTCCTACGAAGCCCGGGCTTTCGGGCTGCATTCCGCCATGCCCATATCCGAAGCCTGCAAGCGCTGTCCCAAGGGAATATTCCTGCCCGTGCGGATGGCCCGCTACGCCGAGCTATCGCGGACTATAATGCGGATACTGGAAGGCTTCACGCCCGACATGACCCAGATGTCGATCGACGAGGCGATGCTCGACATGACAGGCACCCAGCGCCTCTGGGGAGAAGCCGACGCGGCTGCCGCGCTCGTGAAAAAAAGCGTGTTCGACGCGACCGGCCTCACCGTTTCCATAGGAGCGAGCGGCAACAGGTACATCGCAAAAATCGCCTCGGGAATCAGGAAGCCCGATGGCTATCTGCGCGTGCCTGATGGCGAGGAAAAAGCCTTCATGCGATCCCTCCCCCTGGAAAAGCTTTGGGGGGCAGGGGAGAAGACGCGGCTCGCTTTGAGGGATGCGGGCATTTCCACGATAACGGAATTGCAGACCGCTGCTCCGCGAATCCTCGAGGCCAAATTCGGGAAGGCTGGCGCGGCCTTTCTTTCAGCCGCCGCCAGCGGTGAGGATACAGGATTTTTCTCCGGAGAGGCCAAGACGCAATCGATGAGCGGCGAGCGCACCTTCGAGCGCGATACGACGGATGGGGCGGCCGTGCGCGATCTGCTGCGTCTTCTGGCGGACGAGCTCGCGGCGCGCATCTGCGATGAAGGCAGCCGGTCGGTCACTCTGGGCCTCAAGCTACGCTTCGGCGATTTTTCAACCTTGTCGCGGCAGTGCACGAGGGAAGAACCCTATGGATCGGCGGATGAAATCTACGAAGACGCGCTGCACCTACTGGACAGCAATTGGGACGGCCTGAATCCTCTCAGGCTCGTCGGGCTCGGACTGCACAATCTCCGCAAGGGCGCCTGCGTTCAAGGCCAACTGTTCGAAAAGGAGAGCGGAAAATCCGAGGAAGTGCGCAGGACAGTGCAAGAAATCGACGCGCGCGGCGGCGGGCGCCTTGTACGCGCCAGGTTCTTACCAGGCAAGCCCCATTGAGGGGGGCACTTCGCTCGTGACGATATCCTTCATCCTGCCTTCGAAATAGACTTTTGTACCCTCCTGACGAAGCCTGACGGCCGGATTGCCGGATTTTGCTTCCTTGGCGGCGACGGGAAGTTCGACTATGAAACTGAAACTGTAGGGAGCGAAAGCCTCCTCGGCTATCGCCTTCATCTCCGGATCGAGGCGCGGGAGTTTTTCGCCCACAGTGAAGCTTATGCGCTCCGTACCCGAATCGCTTGTGTGCTTCGCGAGCTCGCCCCGGGGATCGAGGTAGTACATGAGGGCATCGAGGGTGTCGAATGAGATCACCGTCTTGATCAGAAGATCCGTTCCGTCCTTCCTGCTCGACCATGAATCGAGCCTGAGGCCTTTCGAAGATCGCAGGCTGTTCTCGACGTCTTCCCTCGTGAGGGGAACCGGGAGCATTGCCTTGTTGGCTTCGAGTTCGCCAAAAGCCACGAGTTCCTCGGAGAGCCTGTATTCAGCCTCAACCTTCCCTGACCCATTCTGGGAAATCTTCACTTTCGTGTCGATTCCCATACAGGATGTCAGGAAGGTCAGGGCAGCGAGACAGATCAAGGTGGTGCTGCGACATTTCGAAATCATCGTTTCCTCTTTAATGCTTCAATCGTAAACTTCTGAATGTATCTGCGATTCATGGATGTTCACCGGAAAATAACGCTCGACGAACCGTACCGCTTCGGCGAGCACCTTCTCCCCGAAAGTCACCGAATTGGAGACGATAGCCGCCCCAATTTCGGCGAAACCGAGGGAATCCTGGAGATCGACTTCGGCGCAGGAGAGGCGGAATTTCCGCTGCAGCCTGCTCTTGATGCCGGAGACGACCTTCCGTTTGTCCTTGATGCTCGTCGTTTCGGGCAACTCAACGATGAGCAGGAGCATCGATACAACCATGACACTGTAATACTATCACGAGGGTCCATTCTTGACACCCCCTTATGACACGGATATTGTGCACAGATATGAAACGCAGACTCATAACTTCAGCCCTTCCTTACGTGAACAACGTCCCACATCTGGGGAACCTGATTCAGGTGCTTTCGGCCGATGTCTTCGCCCGGTTCTGCCGCCTGAGGGGCTACGATACCCTCTATATATGCGGCACGGACGAATACGGCACGGCCACGGAGACGAAAGCCCAGGAAGAGGGAATTACGCCCCGTGAACTTTGCGACAGATTCCATGCCCTGCACCGGGACATCTATTCCTGGTTCGGCATCGCCTTCGACAAGTTCGGCCGCACATCGGCGCCCGAGCAGACCCAGATCACCCAGTCCATCTTCCTCGACCTCGAGAAGAATGGCTACATTCAAACCCAGACCATAGAGCAGCTCTATTGCGATTCCTGCGGCCGTTTCCTGGCCGACCGCTACGTCAAAGGCACATGTCCCTCCTGCGGCTACGACGGAGCCAGGGGCGACCAGTGCGAGCATTGCGGCAAGCTTCTCGAACCAACGGAGCTTGTCAATCCCACCTGCTCCAGCTGCGGAGCTACCCCCCATCTCAAATCGACGACTCACCTCTATATCGATCTCCCTGCCATAAAACCCAAGCTCGAACCTTGGATCAAGGAGGCGAGTGAAAAGGGGTTTTGGGCCAACAATGCCGTACAGATGACGCAAGCCTGGCTGAGGGATGGCCTAAAACCCCGCGCCATCACGCGCGACCTCAAATGGGGCATTCCCGTGCCCTTGAAAGGCTACGAAGACAAGGTTTTCTATGTCTGGTTCGACGCTCCCATCGGCTACATATCCATGACGGCCGGCCTCGCCGCCGAAAAAGGCTTCGACTGGAAATCCTGGTGGCAGAACCCGGAAAACGTCGAACTTTTCCAGTTCATCGGCAAAGACAATATTCCCTTCCATACCGTCATCTTCCCATCGAGCCTCCTTGGCTCGGGAAAGAACTGGACAATGCTGTACCACATGTCCTCGAGCGAATACTTGAACTATGAATCAGGCAAGTTTTCCAAATCCAAGGGCATCGGCGTCTTCGGAACCGACGTCATGGAAACCGGCATACCGGCCGATGTCTGGCGATTCTATATTTTCTGGAACCGCCCTGAAACATCTGACTATGTATTTACCTGGGCCGATTTCCTCGAAAAAGTGAATGGCGAACTCATTGGCAATCTCGGCAACCTCGCCAACCGCACACTCACCTTCGTATCGCGGTACTATGGCGGCACAATACCCGAAGGCAAACCCGACGCGGCATTCTGGGACCGGGCGAGGGAAATTGAAGCCAAGGTTACCGCATCGCTCGAGAGAGCCGACCTGCGCGACGCATTCCGGGCAATTTTCGAGCTCTCCGATATCGCCAACAAGCGTTTCCAGGATGGCGAGCCGTGGAAGACGAGGATTTCCAATCCCGATGCCGCAGCCTCCCTCGTGTCGGATCTCTGCTACATCCTGCGCGACATAGCGATTCTTGCGCAGCCCTATATGCCTCGCGCCGCCGAAAAGCTGGCCGCCATGCTCGGCCAGAGCCTGGAAAGGGGAGGGCTGGATTGGTCCGTGCTCGGGAGAACAGAAGGTTTGTCCAAGGTCGGGACGCCAGAGGTACTCTTTGCCAAACTGGACGAAAAATTTATTGCCGAACTGCGCGAACGTTATTCAGGCTCACAGAAGGACAGGGCTGAGCGAGATGAAACCGCCCAGGGGAAAGCCTCTCCCGAGCCAGCGCCCAAGCCTGCGCCTGCACCTGCGCCTGCGCCTGCACCCGCGAAACCCCTGC
>PGXP01000309.1 GCA_002839205.1 Spirochaetae bacterium HGW-Spirochaetae-9 | reverse complement strand
CGCCGCCGCACCACGACATCTACTCGATCGAGGACCTGGCCCAGCTCATCCATGACCTGCGCTGTATAAACCCGGGCGCCCGGATCGCGGTCAAACTGGCTGCGCAGGCGGGCGTCGGAACAGTCGCGGCAGGCGTCGCAAAGGCTGGCGCTGATTGCATCATCGTCTCGTCCGGCGACGGAGGGACAGGAGCCGCACCTCTTTCATCTCTCGATTATGCCGGCAGTTATTGGGAAGCTGCGCTCCCGGAGATCCGCCAGGTCCTCGCGATGAACAGCCTCGACTTGAACACGGTCATACAGGTGGATGGCCGCTTGCGCACCGCGCGGGATGTCGTTATAGCAGCCATTCTGGGCGCGCGCGAATTCGCGTTCGGGACGGCGGCACTCATTGCGATGGGCTGCATCGCGTGCGGGCGATGCAATCTTGGCAAATGTCCGGTCGGTATTGCGACCCAGGAGCCTGAATTCAGGGCAAAATTCAAAGGCCGCCCCGAACACCTCATTGCATTTTTCAAGTTCCTGGCTGAAGATGTGCGCACGATTCTCGCTTCGCTCGGCGCGAAAACCATCGATGAAATTCTTGGGAAATATGAACTTCTCGATTTTTCGGGACGAGCATCCACCGCGAGAGAAAAAACACTCGATTTCGATCACATCAAAGAAGCCCTCGAAATCGCGCGGCGCTATCCTCTTGTTGAAGAGCACGACATCGGCAGCGAAGAGACGCCTGCAATTCCGCTTCCCGAAGCAGGTTTGCGCAATTTCCGTCCAGAAAAACGCCAAGATTTTTCAATTTCAGAAACTGAAGCCGCCCTCCTGCAAAAATGCGCTCGACTTTTTCAAGAAAGAGAATCAAGTAGCCGCCTCGAATTTTCCCTGCCTATCCGCAACTCCGACCGCTCCGTGGGTGCAGCTTTGAGCGGCGAGATCATTCGTGCAGGACTCAACCTCGAGCCGGATACGATTGCGGTCACCTTCCGCGGGACGGCCGGCCAGAGTTTCGGAGCATTTCTTGCGCAAGGGGTCCTTTTCCGGCTTTTCGGAGAAGCGAATGACTATCTTGGCAAAGGGCTTTCCGGCGGGCGGATCATCGTGCGCCCGCGCCGCGAATCGCGCTGCCAGCCTGAGCACAATGTCATCGCGGGCAACGTGTGCCTCTATGGTGCGACGGCTGGCGAAGTGTTCCTGAACGGCAAGGTCGGCGAGCGCTTCTGCGTCCGGAATTCGGGCGCGCTCGCGGTTGCCGAGGGCACAGGCAACCACGCCTGCGAATACATGACTGAAGGTATTGTCGTCATTTTGGGGAAAACCGGTATCAATTTCGGGGCGGGAATGACGGGCGGGGTCGCCTATGTCTTCGATGAGGACCAGCTTTTCGACACACGCTGCAATCTTTCTGATGTCGATATCGCAGCGGTTACCAGCGCAGAAGATATCGACCAACTGCGCACGATTATCGAGCGCCATCAGAATCTCACCGGCAGCCCGCGCGCCAAGCTGATGCTTTCGGAATGGGACTCGTACCT
>PGXP01000043.1 GCA_002839205.1 Spirochaetae bacterium HGW-Spirochaetae-9 | reverse complement strand
CGGGCAGCGTCGGATGGCTTCATTCAGGCGATCGATTTCTTTCTGGAGCGGCAGGGCATCGGCTTCGATATAGTGGAATTTTCGCAAGGAGGGAAGCCTTTTTACCACGCGCTCCTTCATCTGCGAGCGGAAACTCGCAGGATGGCTTTCTGGTATACCGATGTACTCGTCGAGGTGAAAGCAGGTGACACGCGACCAGTCTATGCCCGGCTCCCGCACGAGGCAGTCCAGCAAGGGGAACTGGCTCGCCGCCGTCGCGAGGATGATGTTCGCTTCGCCTCTCGCGGCTATAGCCTCGCGAATCGCCCGTGTACCCAGGTCGGAGGCTTGCCGTCCCAACGTTGCCGAATTCTCGAAAATTCCAATATTCATGATCTATTTCTCCTGCTGTGGTCGATTCGCAATTATTGACGAATTTTCGGGAAAATGCAAACAAAAGCCGCGATAGCCCTCCCTTAAAAACCCGTGAAGGTGAGCCAGCCGGAAAGGATCGCCAAGGTAGAAAATATGCCGGCGGCTTCGGCCAGGGCGAGAGCGAGGCTCACGAAGGACATTGCAGCGGCAACGCGGTTTGTTAGTGTCAATCGGGATCCATTTTTCCTGGCCTGGCGCAGGGCGACAGCGTAAAAGGCCGCGAAGGCCAGCCCAATCGAAGCCCATAGGACAGCGCCGACCGTTTTGGCCGCCCCCGGCTGCGCCTCGACGAAGGCTTCAATTCCGTAGCCGGCTTTGGCCGCGAGAGCTGATACCGAACCCAGGCTGCCGGCAGCCATTGCGATGCCGAAGACTATGAGGACAAAGCCTGATACGATTCGCACTTCCTTGCCCCGCCTGGTGAAAAAGGCGAGAAGAGGCTTGAGCCTGTCAAAGAAGAGACCCGTCGCAAGGAAGGGCAGGGCTAGGCCCAGGGAATAGGAGAGGAGGAGGAGGGCAGCCCGCGGAATATTGCCTTCCCTGCCGGCGAAAAGCAGGATAGAGCCGAGGATGGGTCCGATGCAGGGCGACCAGCCCGCGGCGAAGGCGAATCCCAGGATGATGGCGCCCGGTATTCCTCCAGTCTTTTTTCCCGAAAACTTCGCTATGAAGCGGGCGTCAATGTTCAGGAACTTGACGAAGTCGAAGATGAGATTGAGCCCAAGCAGGATGACGAGGATTCCCCCGGCGATGCCGATATAGAGCGAAGCCTGGCCTCGGCCGACAAACATCGCTCCGCCCGAAAAGGCAATGCCGAGGATGGTGAAGGCGAGGGTGAATCCTGCGGAAAACGCGAGGCTTCGAGCGAATACTCTGGATCGTGCCTTCCCGGAGCCGAGTTCGGCCACGCTGGCTCCCGAGATGAAGGAAAGATACGCCGGAATGAGGGGGAGTACACAGGGCGATATAAAAGAGAGGAGGCCCGCGAGCCCGGCCGACAGGATCCCCGGAAGATTCATCGCTTTGCCATCTCGTCGAGAAGGCTTATCAATTCAGCATCGGCGTAGTTGTAGCCGCCCACGATGCCCGCGATAAAACGCCCTTCCTTGTCGAGGAGATAGGTTGTCGGTATGCCTTGGGAAGCATAGGTGCGTGCGAGGCTGTTCCTGGGGTCGAGGTAGACGGGGAAGCTCATTTTCTGCTCGGCGACGAAGGATTTTACCGTAGCGAGATCCTCCCCGAGGCTGACGGCCATGATATCGAAGTTCTTGCCTTTCATGGATCGGGAGAGGGATTCAATCGTAGGGATTTCCTCCTTGCAGGGCGGGCACCATGTAGCCCAGAAATTCAGGAGGATGATCTTGCCCTTGAGGCTCGATCGCGCCTTCTCCGGTCCCGCGAGGCTGGCTACCTTGAAGTCCTGGAAGGTCATGGGTGGGTCGAAAACGTAGAAACCGAGTTTTTCCAGCCTCGGCGCATACCAGGGCTTGTCCGCCGCAGCGGCGGGGGACAGTGACAACAGTATCAGCGCGGCAGCGGCCGCGGCGATGAATAGCTTTCTGCCTGCCATTACATACCTCTCATAAAAGATATAGAAAAGCTAATATAATGAAAGAGTTCAGGCAAGTTATGGCGACAACCAGAGGCCTGTTGTCGCGCAGCAGGGAAAAAGAGTATCTTATGGACGCGTCAATCAACAAATATGGAGATCCTATGAGAGCTATTGGCACCTTCATCGCCTCCGATGAGCCTGAAAACGAAGAGAAAAAAACTCCCCAGAAGCCTGAAGATATGATGTCGGAGCGTTTTCTGAAGACACGCACTATCCTCCTCACGGGGGAAATCGACAAGGATCTTTCGGAAAAAGTGATTCGCCACCTTCTCCTCCTCGAAAGCATCTCCTCCGAGCCCATCACGATACTTATCGACTCCCCCGGCGGCGATGTATATGCCGGCTTTTCAATTTTCGACATGATCCGTTTCATCAAGGCACCCGTGCGCATCGTAGGCATGGGGCTCATCGCCAGCGCCGCCGCCCTCATCATCCTCGCCGTCCCCAAAAAGATGCGATACGGCCTCCCGAATTCCTCCTATCTCATCCACCAGCCCCTCTCGGGCATTCAGGGCGTGGCCACGGATATCGAGATCCATGCGCGCGAACTGGAGAAAACGAAGGAAAGGCTCAATGCCATCATCGCCGAGGCCACAGGGCAGAGTCTCGAGCGCGTTTCGCGCGACACTGACCGCGATTACTGGATGAACGCGGTGGATGCTTCATCATACGGTCTCATCGAAAAAATAATCTCAACAAGGGACGAACTCCCTCTCTGATCTGAATCAGAAGCCCGCCGCCCGCGCGTTCTTTTCTGTAGACTCATCCTCAGGGAGGTCAAAGAAAGAATGCGCGCCCGTCTGCTCTTCCTTATCGCCGCCGTATGGCTCTGTGGATTCCGCTGCTCTCTTCCCTGGGAAGGGCGTGATTCGTCGGAACTCATGATTGTCTCCTACAATGCGCATAATCTTTTCGATGACAGCGATGACGGGGGTGAATACCCTGAATTCAGCATAAGCGCAGGCAGGTGGAACGCCGATCTCTACGCGAAGCGTCTCGAAAATGCCGCAGCAGCGATAGGCAGCTTTTCGCCCGGGGATTCGTCCGGAGAGGGGAGGCTGCCCGATATCGTCTGCCTTCAGGAAGTAGAGAGCGAGAAGGTGCTCGTCGATCTGGCGCAGGGCGCGCTGAAGAAGGGGGGCTATCGATGGGTCGCCCTCGGCGGTCCCTCAGTCTCGGCCATTAAATGCGGGGTTCTTTCCAGGTACCCCTTTGCCGCACTGAGGGCGCATTCCATCGCCGATGCCTGGGGATTCGGTCCTGCCAGGGACATGCTGGAAGTCGAGATCGATCTTGGATCGGGAAATCCTGGATTGACCATCCTCATCTGCCACTGGAAATCGCGTCGTGAGGGGGAAGCGGCGACGGAAGTAGCGCGTCGCGGGGCTTCAATCCTTGCCGCATCGAGGGTGGCCGCGATCCACACGCTCGATCCTGGGCGTTCCGTGATAGTGTGTGGCGACTTCAACGAATCCCCCGACGAGCTGGACAGAGCCAAGCGTGCCTATGCCACAGCCCTGATGCCAGATAGAGAGGAGTTATCCATCGATAATGCCGGCGCGGGTGGCATTCCCGATTCCTGGTTCGAGGGGGTGCTCAGCGTTTCTTCCCAGCCTTCGAATGCCTCTGTCCACGGGGAGGCTGTCACCCTCTACTCGCCATGGGCTGGATCAGAAGGCTTCAGCTACATCTTCGACGGGGAAGCTGAACGCCTGGACGGCTTTCTTCTAAGCCCCGAACTCCTCGACGGCCAGGGTCTCGAGTTCGCCGGCTTCATAGTGAGCGGGGATCCTGCACTCCTGGATGCGAAAGGCGAACCTTCGGCCTGGAACGGCAACTCCGGCTTTTCGGATCATCTTCCCATCGCCCTCAGCCTCACCGGCCTCCCGGCAATCCCATAGCCCTGTACATCGGACCGGTTTTTATGGGACATTATAGGGATGCAAGGTTTCCTTTCGAATTTTTTTGAGCGTTTCGGCCTCAACGCCTATATCCAGGGAGACTATGCGAGGGCCGAAAAATGGTTCCGCAAGCTGGAACTCAGGGAGCCCAACGCCATCAGGGTGCTTAGAAACTTGGGCATCATCCTCATGGCCAAGGGCGACGCCGAGGGTGCGGAGCGCTATCTCCTCAAAGAGGAAAAGATATATGGGCGTTCCTTCCACCGCCATGCCGCCATCGCCGATATAGCCTATTCCCAAGGCAAGCGCAAGGAAGCGGGAAAGCGCTACAGCCTGGCCCTGGCCGAACCGGAGAGTGCCCCTGGAGGCAAATTCCAGATGGCCCGCCCCCTCATAGAGCAGCGTCTGGCGATATGCTCGAGCGATGAAGCTTTCGCCAAAAGCCGGCAGTCGATGAAGGTGTTCGGGGAAGCCCAGGCTTCCCGGGATCGCAGCGAATACGAAAAAGCCATAGCGGAATTTCTCGAGTCGGCGAGGCTGGATGAGACCAATTGGCCGGCGCTGAACAATGCCGGTACCATTTATTTCAATACTCTGAAAAAGCCCGCCGAAGCCGTTCCACTCTTTGAAAAAGCCTTTGCTGTTTCGAGGAACCTGCAAATTGCCGGAAACCTGAGCCTCGCGAAAAAGAGTGTCGAAAAAGAAAAAAGAGGGAAAAAGCGATGAATCCTGTCGAAGACGCACAAGAGATTTTTCTGAAGGGCGTCGAGCGCGTGGATCCGCGAAGACTCCTCGACTTCGCCCTCTCTCTCGAGGGGAACATGCTTGCTGTGCGTCATGCAGAGGGGAGCTTCTACTACGACCTCGCGGCGTACAGGCATCTTGTCGTCGTCGGGATGGGCAAAGCCTCGGCAGTACTCGCCCAAGGCCTCGAGGGGCTTCTTGGCGATCGCATCGAAGAAGGTTTCGTCGTCGCCAAGCAACTGGGCAACGCTCGCTGCAGGCGCATTGGCCTCGCCGAGGCTGGACATCCCCTGCCTGATGAACGGTCGGCCGAGGCCGGCAGCCAGGTGCTTGCCCTGGCCGAAAAAGTGCGCGGCTGGGAGTCGGCCGCCGAACGCACCCTCGTCATCGTGCTTATTTCGGGGGGAGGCTCCGCCCTTCTTTCGGCGCCTGCTGCAGGCATAAGCCTTGCCGACAAGGTGGCGGCGACAAAGCTGCTTCTTGCGAGCGGGGCGACAATACAGGAGATGAACGCCGTCAGGAAGCACCTTTCGGCGGTGAAGGGAGGAAGACTGGCTGAGGCTTTCGCCCCGGCTGCCGTTCTCTCCCTCATCCTCTCCGATGTCATCGGCGACGATCTCGATGCCATCGCCTCGGGTCCGACAGTGCCCGACTCGTCTACGTGGAAGACGGCGCAAAGCGTCCTCGTCGACCGCGGCGTCTGGGGAGAGCTGCCCGAGGTTGTCCGCAGGGTTTTCGAGGAGGGATTGGCCGGTACGCGCCCTGATACTCCAAAACCCGGGGCAACCATGTTCCATTCCACGAAAACCGTCCTTGTCGGCAACAATATGCTGGCCTTGAAAAAGGCCGAGGAGGCGGCCCGGAACCTTGGATACAACACCCTTCTCCTCAGCTCGCGCCTCATGGGCGAAGCTCGTGAAGTGGCCAAGCTTTTTACGGCCCTTGCGAGCGACCTGGCCCAGTATGGCATGCCGCTCAAGCGGCCTGCCTGCATCCTGGCAGGAGGCGAGACTACGGTGACCCTGAAGGGCAAAGGCCTTGGAGGCAGGAATCAGGAAATGGCTCTCGCCGTCCTTGCTGCGCTGAATCCATCGAGCCCTGGCCATGGGGAGATGGTTTTTCTCTCGGCGGGCAGCGACGGCAATGACGGCCCCACCGATGCTGCAGGAGCATTCGCTTCGGCTGCAATCATGAAAAAGGCGAGCGCGATGGGCATCGATCCGAAAGCCTATCTTGCCGACAACGACTCCTACCACTTTTTCGAAAAGACAGGCGGCCTTTTCAAGACAGGTTCGACAGGGACGAACGTCTGCGACATGCAGATACTCCTCCTTCCGTGAGGCGCCGATGAACGCGATGCCCAGCCAGGAACCGATGATCGTCCAGGGCGACCTCTCCGTCCTCCTCGATGTGCATGCGCCGCGCTTCGAAGAGGCGAGGGAGGCTTTGGGAGCCTTCGCCCTTCTGGAGAAGAGCCCCGAGCATCTGCATACGTATCGCATAACGCCGCTCTCTCTGTGGAACGCGGCCGCCTCCGGCCTTGGACCGGAGGATGTCATCGCATCACTCAAGGAATTCTCACGCTACGATATGCCCAAGGACATCCCCTACATCGTGAAGGACACGATGGCGCGCTTTGGCGCCCTCGTGCTGCGCGACGATGAAAAGGCGCAGGAATCGCCGCGTCTCATGCTGACCTGCAGCGACCCCATCCTCGAAAGGCAAATCCGCAGCGACAAGGGATTGGGCAAATGGCTGTCCCCATCGAAGTCTGCTGCCGGCAGCGCGAGCTTTTCGCTCCGCCTCGTCGACAGGGGGACGGTGAAAATCGAACTTCTGAAACGCGGATGGCCCATAAGGGACGAGGCTTCGCTCAGGGAAGGGGCGGCCTGCCCGATATCGCTGAAATTCGGGGAAGGCGAAAAAGCCTGGGAGATGAGGCCCTATCAGACCGAGGCAGTGGTATCCTTTGTCGGAGGCAAGCGCCCGGGAAGCGGCTATGGCGTCATCGTACTGCCCTGCGGTTCGGGCAAGACTATCGTCGGCATGGCGGCGATGGCCGCCATAGGGCAGACGACCCTCATCATCACGACCAACATCGCGGCCGTGCACCAGTGGCGCGAAGAGCTTTTAGCCAAGACGGACATCGACCCCGACATGATCGGGGAATACACGGGCGCGGTGAAGCGCATCCGGCCAATCACCATCGCCACCTACCAGATTCTCACCTGGCGACCCGACAAGAATTCGGACTTCCCCCACTTTGCCATGCTGAGGAAGGAGCCCTGGGGGCTCATCATCTGCGACGAGGTCCACCTCCTGCCTGCGCCCGTCTTCAGGGTAGTCGCCGAACTGCAGGCCGTACGCCGGCTCGGCCTCACCGCGACCCTCGTGAGGGAGGACGGCAAGGAGGAGGATGTTTTCTGTCTCATCGGACCCAAGCGCTATGATGTTCC
Organism: Spirochaetae bacterium HGW-Spirochaetae-9; assembly: GCA_002839205.1. The sequence goes on along the minus strand of PGXP01000043.1, from coordinate 2,420 downwards.
GTGGAAGGAACTGGAGAAAAAGGGTTTCATCGCCGAAGCCTGGTGCAAGGAAATACGGATTCCGATGAGTGACGATACGCGCCTTTCCTATGCCGTCGCCGCACAGCGCGCGAAAATCAGGATAGCCGCCGAAAATCCCATGAAGGAAGACGTGGCGCTTTCCCTCGCGGAACATCATGCCGGCGAAGGTATTCTCGTCATCGGCCAGTACATTCGTCAGCTGGAACGTTATGCGGCGCTTTTAGGCGCGCCCATCATCACGGGAGCGACGCCGGAAGACGAGCGGGAAGCTTTGTACGCGGCCTTCAGGGCAGGGGATGTCAGGTTGCTTGTCGTCTCGAGGGTGGCCAACTTCGCGATCGACCTTCCCGACGCTTCCGTGGCCATCCAGATTTCTGGTTCTTTCGGAAGCCGTCAAGAGGAAGCCCAAAGGCTGGGACGAATACTGCGGCCCAAGCGACAGAACAGTTTCTTCTATTCCCTCGTCTCCCGCTACAGCGTGGAGGAGGAATTCGCCGACAATCGCCGAAGGTTCCTCATAGAGCAGGGATATCGTTATGCGATTGAAACATGGGATGAGTGAAAGGTGAATGAAAAACTAATGCAGGAAACGCGCTTGGCACAGTGGCGGGAAGCGATGCTCGGCGAGAATTCCCTCAGCCTGCGTGTACTCGCCGAGAATTATCTTGGCCAAAGCGATCGGGGCAAGAGGGACGGAGAAAAAATCGTCAGCGCCCTGGCTGCCATGATGGAAACCGCCGAGGTGCAGGAAGCGGCGCTGGCTATGATGGACAGGGCTGACAAGCTCATGGTGGGTGCGATCCATTTCGCGGGCGAGGCTGACAAGGCCGCCCTGCAAAAGATATTGGCCGGGGAAGTGTCCTTCCACGAACTGGAATACAGGCTTGCCAATCTCGATGAGAGGTTGCTCATTTTCAGGACAAAGGGTGGCACCTACGGGGTGAATCCCCATTTCGCCCAGGCTGCGAGGGTGGGAGCGGCGCGAGCCGACCTCCTCTTCGGGTCGGTGAAGGTCCTTGAAACACCTGGCGTCGATAGAGCCTTGGGGCGCGATGGAATGCAGAGTGCCCGGCATTCGGTGCAGGATCTCGGACTCGTCGCGTATGCTCTGCTGAAAGAATACCATGATATTTTCCTCAAGGGAGGCACCTTGTCGGTAAAGGCCAGGAAGAGGGTGTCACTCCTTTTTCCCGGCGATCCTGCCGCGCCCCACATCTTCGAAGGTATCATCCGTAGCCTCGTGTCGGCTCGAATCGCCACAATGGGCGAACAGGGCATATCCGTCGACTTCAAGGCGCTTTCCGATCTCCTTCTCGCCAATGAAGAGGATTTCGCCTTCGCTCTCATCGGCTCCATGTCGGGATTTCCCGGCGGTTCATGGCATAAACAGGCCTTCCATTCCTTTGCCCCTTTCTTCGAACGACAATTTGTCTTTTCGAAGGAAGGCCTGTCGCGCTTTTTGCGCCTTGTTCCCGGGATGGCCACTGCCGATGAAACTATAGACGCCTGCATCGAAACCCTCACTACGCTTGGGCTTGTTGAAGAGACAGAGGCCGGCCTTGCATGTTCTCCCGAGCGCGCCGCCTCTTCCCGGCGAGCGACATCGAATGAGGAAGGCAGAGCAATCTCCATAGATGGGGCAGGCCTGATACATGCCCTCCCCTCCGCCTCCCTTCGTGACCTGGTCGCCCTCCTCGATATCGGCGTCCTCGTATCGGCTTCAGGCGCCTGGACGCTCAAGATCACGCGCGCTTCCGCGAGAAGGGCTTTCGCGTCGGGCCGGTCGATGGACGATATCCTGCGAGTCCTCGGCCAGATGAGCGGCATGGCCGTGCCACAGGCCTTGAGCTTCGACATCGGCACATGGGAGGATGAGTACAATTCGATACGGCTGTTCAGGGGCTACATGCTCTCGGCCGATCCTTCCTCGGCCAGGATAATCGAGCAGAGCGGCGTGCTGTCGCGCTTTCCTCATGAGATGCTCGGCGACGGGCTCTATTATTTTGGGAATATCCAGGCGGCGGCGATTGAAAAAGCCCTGACCGATATAGGCCTGCCTCCACCTGCCCTGCGCAATTCAGCGAGGGGAAGCGTGGCGAAAAGCCACCGCGCGCCGCCCGCTGAGGCCAGCGCATCGGGTCTGCAGCCCGCAGCGGCGCGCGGGGGAAGGCATGATGCGCACAGCCCTCAGCCCCTACCTTCGGCACCCATCGGCGCGACGGCCGTAGAATTCGCGGAAAGCAGCCCTTACCCGCTTTCAGTGGAGACCGATCGTTCGCCTGAAAAGGCCTTATTGGCCGAAATCGACAGGCTCAAACTCTCCGAGCCATGCAGGAAAAAACTTGAGAAGAGGCTGAAGAGAAAGTTGATATATACCCTCGACCAGCTCCATGCTATGG
>PGXP01000308.1 GCA_002839205.1 Spirochaetae bacterium HGW-Spirochaetae-9 | reverse complement strand
GGACAGGACACAGAGTTCCAGGACGCCTTTTTTGTATTGAATATTCATCCGACAACTCCTCGATATAGCACACACCAATAGTAAATCTAGAACACTACTGGCCATTATATAGTAGTTATGGAAAACGTCAAGCCCCATCTCGACTATTACAAGTTTTTTCCCGATGATCGGATACTATTTCTTTCGGACCTGCATGGAGAAGTTTCCGAACCCATCGGATAATTTGTAATCGTAAATTTGTATTGGAGACGGTTTGGGTAGTGAGAATCACTACATCAACAACGCCATGACGACCGAATCATGGAAACTCCCGTTGCTGTACATTGTCCGGCTGATTCTCCCTTCGGTCACGAATCCACACCGTTCGTACAATGCGATGGCCCGGGTGTTCTCGGCGCGCACTTCCAATCCGATGCGGTGGATTCCTACCTGGGAGGCCCAATTGACCAGCCGTTGCAGCAACGCGGTTCCAATCCCATGGCCCTGGAATGCCTGCAGCACCGTCAGACTGAATTCGCCGGCGTGGCAGGTCCGTCTCCGGTTCCCGGCGGCGAACGACAGTGCCCCGACCAACGTTCCCCCGTTTGTGAAGGCGCCGATATACAACTTGCGCTCGTCCTGCAGGTACTGCGAGAGGATCGCCTGCTCCTCGGTGCGGGACAACTGCAGCCCCTCGGTTCCCAGTTGCAGGTAATCGGTCTCGGTGACGATCTGGTCAAAATAATCGAGGATCGCTTGGGCGTCGCCAGGCTGCAATTCCCGGATTGCGATAGGTCCTTGCAGGGCAATCCGCTGTGGCGCAACTTCGGAGACGGCTGCGTTCGCATAGGATACATCCGATTCTTCGGACGATGCATCGCCAAGTGCGAGGCCCATCCACAACAGGTCGACATAATCGCCCCGGATGCGCAGCACATGCCGCAGGACCGCCTCGTCGACAAATCCGAACTTGCGGTAGAGGGTAATGGCCCGTGGATTGTCGGTACGGACTTGCAGGTGGATCTTTCCGATCCGGGCCTTTTCGGCCCAGGTCACCAGAACCTGCACGAGTGCCGATCCGATCCCCTTGTCCCACCAGGTGCGCTCCACGGTAATACCGAACTCGCCGATGCGCTTCACCTTCGGACGGGTCCCCCCGATGAAGGTGAGACTGCCGACAATCGCACCTTCGTGTTCGGCGACCAGTGCAAGGGCGTTGGGCGAAGTCTCCAGGTTCTCCAGGAACATCGCCTCGTCGGCAAACATGGCCGTTTCGTCGGGTTCGAAGGTGAGGTTGTCCGATTGTGCGGTGACCGCAAGGAAATAATCGACCAGGGCCTCGGCATCGTCCGCTACGGCCGAGCGGATCATCACGTCATGCCGATGAAGCACTACCGGTTTCTCCAAAAATGCCATGGCTCTCCCCTACTGCCCTGGTTGGGTGAATGTCACGGACAGGGCGCTTTCCACCAGCGTGGTCAACCGGTCTATGATCCGGTCGGAGATCTCATCCTCGATAAAACTGAGTCCTTCGGCGTCCAACCCGGCCGCCCAGTTGATCGA
>PGXP01000042.1 GCA_002839205.1 Spirochaetae bacterium HGW-Spirochaetae-9 | reverse complement strand
ACGCAACCCGACCGACGTCGAACTGATGATGTTCGCGCAGGCCAACAGCGAGCACTGCCGCCACAAGATCTTCAACGCGCAGTTCACCATCGACGGCGTGGCGCAGGACAAGAGCCTGTTCGGCATGATCCGCCACACGCATCAGACGGCGCCGCAGCACACCATCGTCGCGTACTCCGACAACGCCTCCATCATGGAAGGCAGCGCCGTCGAGCGTTTCGTGGCCCGCGCCGGCATTGGCCCCTCGCCGGCCTACGCCAGCCGGGCCGCGACCAACCACGTCCTGATGAAGGTGGAAACGCACAACCACCCTTCGGCTATAGAACCTTTCGGCGGGGCGAACACGGGGGTGGGTGGAGTCATCCGCGACGTCGTGGCCGTCTCGGCCCGTCCTATCGCCGTCACCGATGTTCTCTGCTTCGGCCTGATCGGCGAAGGCGGAGCCGATGCGCCAGGCGCAGGGCTCTCAGTCGAACATATCCGCTCGGGCGTCGTCGCCGGAGTCCAGGATTATGGCAACAAGATGGGTATTCCAACGGTGAACGGCGGCATCCACTATCACGCCAAGTACGCTGCCAACCCCCTTGTCTACTGCGGATGCGCAGGCATAGCCCCTAAGGGCGCCTTCTTTTCCAGGCCCTGCATAGGCGACAGGATCGTCGTCCTGGGCGGCCGGACGGGACGGGACGGCATACGCGGCGCCACCTTCTCATCGATGACGATGGACGGCGCCACCTTTGATACCGCCGGCTCTTCCGTGCAGATCGGGGCTCCCATCGTGGAGAAAAAGGTGACGGAAGCGATCCTGGCCGCACGCGACGCCGGAATCTATTCGGGCATCACGGACTGCGGAGCCGGCGGGCTTTCCTCGGCCGTGGGCGAAATGGCCTCCGACCTCGGCGGCAGCGTGGATCTTTCCGAAGTGCGGCTCAAGTATTCGGGCCTCGCGCCTTGGGAGATATGGCTCTCCGAAGCCCAGGAGAGGATGGTTATCGCGGTTCCTCCCAAGAATATGTCGGCTCTCGCGGCTATCTGCGACGGCAACGATGTCGAGTTCTGCGATCTGGGTTTTTTTACGGGCGATGGACGCCTCGTTGTGCGCTACAGGGACGAGAAGATTCTCGATCTCTCCTGCGATTTTCTCCATCACGGCATGCCGCAAAGGCTGCTGAGGGCTGCTGCGCCTCACGTCGCCTTCGATGGAAAGTTCGTGGCGAGCGGGCATGCCGCTCTCCCCACGTCCATCCCTCCCCTCGAAAAACTGTATTGCGCGGTGATGTCGCATCACGCCATCGCGTCGAAGGAATGGGCGATACGGCGTTACGACCACGAGGTCCAGGGCGCCACGAAAATCGGCCCCTTTGCCGGCAGCCTGCAGTCGGGACCTTCGGACGCGGCCGTCATCAAGCCGCTGGAGACCAAAGGCCGAAGGGGCATCGCGATTTCGAACGGATTCAACCCACGCTATGGCGAGGCCGATTCCTACAACGCGGCAGCCTCGGCGATCGACGAGGCCGTGCGGAATGCCGTAGCCTCGGGCGCAGATCCCGACCGTATCGCCATAGTGGACAATTTCTGCTGGGGCGACCCCCAGAAACCGGAAAACCTCTGGACCCTCCTTCGCGCGGCTCAAGCCTGCAAGGATGCTTCCCTGGCTCACAGGGCGCCCTTTTTCTGCGGCAAGGACTCTTTCAACAACGAATTCGAAGGGGTCGACGGAGAAAGAATCGCCATCCCTCCCTCTCTCCTCATCTCGGCCATGGGCATCGTGCCCGACATCGCCTGCGCGCCAACCACCGATCTCAAGTCATCCACCGGAATACTCTACCTAGTAGGTGAATTCTCCCCCGTATTCTCAGCCTCCATTGCTCAGGATATCCTTTCAGGACCGGCGAACTCGGGAACCTATAACGGCAGCGGTCCGGCATTTTCGCATTCGGCGCCTGCAGTCTACCGGGGCTTGCATGCTTCGATGCGCGATTCCCTCGTGCTTTCCTGCCACGATCTTTCCGACGGAGGCCTGGGCACTGCTCTCGCCGAGATGTGTCTGGGAGGCGGTTTAGGTGCCGACATCGACCTGCGGTGTCTGGAACAGGCATTGTATCCGCTTGCGGCGAATGGAGAAATTCTGCCACGGCAGCAGTACGGCCAAGGCTTGGATGTCCTTATCCTCTTCGGAGAGACGAACGGCTGCCTTCTCGTGGAAGTAGCGCCCGGAAAAGCCGAAAAATTTGAAGCCTTCATGGCAGGCTTGCCCTGCCGAAAAATCGGACATTGTGCGACCGAATCACGCATCGAGGTGAAGCTGACAGGCAGCGGAAGTTTGTCAGCGGGTCTGTCCGAGCTTGAAATTGCCTATATGGCCGAATCAGCCATCGCCCTGGGCGATCTGGCCGAGGATGGGGATGAGTCTGGAGACATACTATGAAACCATTGGCCATTGTACTGCATGCCGCCGGCATAAACAGGGATATCGATGCGGCCTTTGCCCTGGAACTCGCCGGCGCCGAGGCAAAAATCATCCATGTCAACGCCTTGCGAGCCAATCGCCTCCTCCTCTCCAAAAGCCAGATCCTTGTCGTCCCCGGCGGCTTTTCCTATGCCGACGCCCTCGGCGCAGGTCGCCTCTTCGCCTTGGACATCGCCTCATTCTTCAGGGACGAGGTGAGCGAATTCGTGGCCAAGGGAAAGCCGGTGATGGGGATTTGCAATGGTTTCCAGACCCTTGTAAAAGCCGGCATCCTTCCAGGGATCGATATTCGGCAGGAAACTTCAGATGAACGTTATGCGACACTGACTGACAATGAAAATCGTCGTTTTGAATGCCGGTGGGTGACGATGCGCGTCAACGAGAGCCACTGCATCTGGACGCATGATTTGCATGAGCCTATAGTGTGTCCCGTAGCACACGGAGAAGGCCGCTTCGCGCTGACAGATGCGTCGCAGTTGGATATTCTTGTCGCACATAAGCTCATAGCCCTTACCTATGCTCTTCCCGACGGCTCGCCAGCCGGCGGCAGATATCCCGACAATCCCAACGGTTCGCTGGCCGACATAGCCGGCATCTGCAATCAGGCGGGCAATGTGCTCGGACTCATGCCCCATCCCGAGGACAATGTCCGCTCGGGCCCGGGCGAGCGAGCTTACAGGGGAGGTCGAATTGGTGGCGGGCTGGACCTGTTCGCCAACGGCGTACGTTATGCGAAACAACTATGAACCGCAGGAGTGATGTATGATGGAACGCGATGACATTATGGCGATGCTTTCAAAGGCATTCATGGGGCTTGGTGAAACAAACAGCCGGAAGCATTCGGGAAAGGTGCGCGACTGGTATGCTCTCAAGGACTCCAGCCGCCTCATGGTGACGACGGACAGGATCTCCACCTTCGACAGGATAGTCTCGGCGGTGCCCTGGAAGGGCCAAGTCCTCAACGAACTGTCGGCCTGGTGGAACAGGAAAACCGCCGATATCGTCCCCAACCATCTCATTTCCATGCCTGATCCGAATGTATCCATCGTGCGCGAAGTCTCTCCCCTTTCGGTGGAAGTGATCGTCCGCGGCTATATCACGGGGGTGACGTCGACAGCGCTCTGGCACCGCTATTCGCAGGGTGAAAGAAACATATATGGCTACAGCTTTCCCGATGGGCTTAAAAAGAATCAACGGCTTCCCGAGCCGATCATCACTCCAACGACCAAGGCAGAGGCAGGCCAGCACGACGAAAGGCTCACCGTCAGCGAAGTGGTCGACAAGGGTTTTGTTCCCAAAAAAACATGGAACCACGTGATGGAAACAGCCCTCGCCCTCTTCGCCAGGGGTACTGAAATCGCACAGAAGGCCGGGCTCATTCTCGTCGACACAAAATATGAATTCGGGCTCGATGCAGAGGGGCAGGTCATGCTCATCGATGAAATACACACCCCCGATTCATCTCGTTTTTGGCGCCTCGACAGCTACGGCACACGCATTTCGGAAGGACGCGAACCAGAGCTCTTCGACAAGGAATTCGTGCGCATGCGCTACGCGGAGATCGGATACAGGGGGGATGGTGAAATTCCTGTCCTTCCCGACAGCGTCTGGGCCGACGCGGGCATCCTGTATCAGACTGCCTATGAGCTTCTTACGGGTGGCCCCTTCATCCCGGGTCCCTATCCGGTTGAACAGCGGCTTATAGCCAATCTCGAAAAGGCGGGAATCAGACTATGAAAAGAAATTGTGCATATATCCTGATGGGAGCGAAATCGGATTATCCTCACGTTGAGCGCATAATTGAATGGCTCGATCATTTCGGCATTGCCCATGAAACGAGCATAGCTTCAGCCCACAAGACGCCGGGAAAGCTCCTCTCCATCATCCAAGAGCAGGAAAAGAAAGGCGACAATGTCGTCTATATAACGATCGCAGGGCTTTCCAACGCGCTCTCGGGAATGGTCGATTTTTCGACGGCCTTCCCCGTCATAGCCTGCCCGCCGCCAAGCGATGCCTTCGGCGGAGCCGATATCTTCTCTTCGCTCAGGATGCCTCCTGGCGTGGCGGCCGCCACCGTCCTCGACCCGCGCAATGCGGCGCTGTTCACGGCCAAGATTTTTGCAGCCAGCGATGATGGCCTGAAGGCCAGGATCGGCGCGTATCATGCCGAACAGCGCGATAAGATCGATCGCGATGAAATCAGCCTTGCCGAGGAAACGCACAAGGCTGGCGCCTCCAAATGACCGAAGAAAATTGGCTGATGGGCGACGAGGCGCATGAAGAATGCGGCGTCATGGCCATTTATGCCCCTGGACGCGATGCGTCCAGGCTCGCGTATTACGGCCTCTTCGCACTCCAGCACAGAGGGCAGGAATCAGCCGGCATAGCAGCCTTCGATGGCCATGTCATCAACACGAAAAAAAGCATCGGCCTTGTCTCACAGGTGTTCTCGGAGGCTGACATCGAAAGCCTTTCGGGGAACATGGCCATCGGACACAATCGCTATTCGACGACTGGATCGTCCAACGTCAGGAACGCCCAGCCCTTTCTCATCGATTCCCGCCACGGCCCTGTCGCCCTGGCCCACAACGGCAATATCGTCAACGCCGGAGAGATAAGGAAAAGGCTCCTCGACAGGGGCGTCGGCCTCACCTCGGCCAGCGATACCGAACTCATGATCATGGATCTGGCCGGATCGGACAGGAAAGACTGGGTGTCGCGCATCAGGGCGTCCATGGGTTCATGGGTGGGTGCTTTCTCCTTCGTGGCGCTCACGCCGCAGGGGGTTTTTGCCGCGCGCGATCCCTGGGGATTGCGCCCTCTCTCGTACGGATTTACGGCGGAGAAGGCATTCGTCGTCGCCTCCGAGACCTGTGCCCTCTCGACACTGGGTTGCCATGAAATCCATGAAATCGAGGCAGGACAGATTGTATCCTGCGATTCTTCCGGAACTGTGACGGTTTCCAGCCCGAAAAAGAGTCTCAAACCCAAGCGCCTCGCCTCCTGTGTCTTTGAGTTCATATATTTTTCGAGACCCGACAGCGTATGGAATGGGCTTTCCGTACATGAGGTCAGGCGTAGATTCGGCGAGGAATTGGCCCTTCGCTCGCCGGTAGCAGCCGATCTCGTCATCCCCGTGCCTGATTCTTCCATATCGGCAGCCATAGGCTATTCCGGTGCTTCGGGAATTCCCTACGGCGAAGCTTTCGTAAAGAACCGCTATATCGGCCGAACCTTCATCGAGCCGACAACCTTCCTGCGGAAACGGGGCGTCTCCCTCAAATTCAATGTTCTCCACGACTCAGTCAGGGGGAAACGCATCATTGTCATCGATGACTCTATCGTTCGCGGCAACACGATCCGTCCTCTCGTAGCCCTGCTGAAGAACGCCGGGGCCAGGGAAGTACACGTCAGGGTGGCGAGCCCGCCCGTGCGGTATTCCTGCATGATGGGCGTGGATATGGGCGAGCGGAAGGAGCTCATCGCGAACCTCCTTCCTGTCGGCGATATGGCCAAGTGGAGCGGCGCCGATTCCCTCGCCTATCTTTCGCTCGAATCGGTGGGCAAGGCGGTCGGCGATATAGGCAGGTATTGTACGGCTTGCTTTTCGGGGGACTATCCCTTCGACGTGGGCGGCTCCGAATCGAAGGAACGTTTTGAATTCTGATGCCAGGGAGAATTGTCGCATGAGAGTAATGCTTGTCGGATCCGGAGCAAGGGAGCACGCCATCGCATGGAAGATGAGCGCTTCATCGCGTCTTGACGCCCTGTACTGTGCGCCGGGAAACGCCGGTACTGCTTGTCTCGGCACGAATGTCGACATCCATGCGGGCGATGTCGACAGGCTCGTGGAGTTCGCTCTCTCAAACGCCATCGATCTCGTCGTTGTTGGTCCCGAACTGCCCCTTTCACTCGGGTTGGCGGAAAAGCTCGCGGCCGCATCAGGCGGGGGCAAGCCTCTCTGTTTTGGCCCCTCCTCGGCGGCCGCGCGGATAGAATCATCGAAGGCCTTCTCCAAGAGCTTCATGAAAAAATACGACATTCCCACCGCTGATTTCCGCGTATTTTCTTCCTATTCAGATGCGCTCGCTTTCATTCGTGCTGCTCCCTGGCCCTTCGTGATAAAGGCTTCTGGCCTCGCCTCGGGGAAAGGCGTATTTCTGCCTTCTTCCGAAAAGGAGGCAGAGGAAGCCCTCGCCCTGCTCATGAAGGAAGGGAAGCTGGGCGATGCAGGCGACGAAGTGATCGTCGAAGAGCGCCTCTCGGGTGAGGAAGTGTCGATACTCGCTTTCTGCGATGGCCGTTCCTCGAGTGTCATGCCGCCGGCTCAGGATCATAAAAGACTTTTAGAGGGCGATGAAGGCCCCAACACGGGCGGCATGGGAGCCGTCGCCTCGGCAAAACAGTATCCCTTCGGCATCGCCCGAGAATTGGCCGAACCTTTCATCAACAGGGCTTGCAGCGAGCTCGCCAGCGAAGGGCTGCCCTTTATCGGCGTTCTCTACGCTGGCCTCATCCTCACGGAAAAAGGTCCAAGAGTCCTTGAATACAACTGCCGCTTCGGCGATCCGGAGGCCGAGGCGATCCTGCCTCTCCTGAAATCCGATATCCTCGACGTTTTCGAGGCTTGCGCTGAGGGCAAGCTCGATAGCCTGGAAATATTGTGGGAGGACAAAGCAACCGCCTGCGTTGTGGTAGCATCGGAAGGTTATGCGATAGATACCCACGATGGCGAGGTTCATGAGGTCAGGGATTTCGGAGGCGCTTCCGCTGCGACCCTCTTTCACGCATCGACGCGACTCGCCGGTGAAGGCAGGATACTCGCTTCAGGAGGAAGGCTCCTCTGCGCGGCAGCCTGGGATGATTCTTTGGACGATGCTGTAGAGGCGGCATATGCCAGAGTCGCCCGCGTCGCTGTACCCCGCTCACGCTTCAGGAAGGACATAGGGAAGGGCAAGGCATTTACGAGAGCGCACAACGCGGCCGAATCGGTATCTACCTCCTCGGCAGCACTATATGCCGCGGCTGGTGTCGATATCGATGCTGGCGACAAAGCCGTCGAGCTCATGAGCGCCGCGGTAAAATCCACCTACGGTCCGGAAGTACTTGCGGGCATTGGGTCCTTCGGCGGGATGTACGACGCTTCGGCGCTCAAGACGATGGACGAGCCCGTCCTTGTATCCTCGACCGACGGCGTTGGCACCAAGGTCAAGCTCGCGGCATTTGCCCGCAGCTATGCTTCTATAGGTCAAGATATCGTGAACCACTGCATCGACGACATTCTCGTCCAAGGTGCCAAACCTCTATTCTTCCTCGATTATATCGCCACTTCCAGGCTTGATCCCTCGATGATAGCCGAGGCTGTCGGCGGCATGGCCAAGGCATGCAGGGAAGCGGGCTGCGCCCTCATAGGCGGGGAGACAGCCGAGATGCCTGGCGTATACATGCCGAAGGAATTCGATGTGGCCGGGGCTATCGTCGGCCTAGCCGAACGGAAGCGAATGCTTCCCCTGGGGACGATGTGCGATGGCGACCTCCTTCTCGGCTTTCCTTCAAGCGGCCTCCATACGAACGGCTTTTCCCTTGCCAGGAAGGTTTTCGCCGATGAGGACTACGACCGTTACGCCGATCGCCTCGGCAAACCACTCATCGAAGCCCTCCTCGCTCCGCATCGATCCTACCTGCCTGCACTGTGGCCCATTCTCAGCGAGGAACCCGGGCTCATAAAGGCCCTTGCCCATATCACGGGAGCTAGCTTTGAAGGCAATGTCCCGCGTGTGCTTCCAGCCCACCTGGACGCGCACATACGAATGGATTCCTGGCCGAGACCTCCGCTTTTCCAGCTCATCATGGAGAAGGGCACTATCGGTGAAACGGAAATGTACAGGGTTTTCAATATGGGCATTGGCATGGTCGCCGTAATCGCCCCTCAAAGCCTGGAAGCGGCAACACGTTTGTCTGGTTTGCCATTTTTCGTCGTGGGCGAACTGAGGCAAGGCACAGGCGGCGTCGTCATGGAAAAAACAGGAGCTGTGGGATGAAACCGCGTTTCGTCGTAATGGTCTCGGGAAACGGTACCAACCTTCAGGTGCTTGTCGATGCCGTGGGGAATGGTACAGTGGAGGCTTCCATCGTCCTCGTCATCGCTTCGAATATCGAGGCCTATGCTCTGAAGCGCGCTGAGGCCGCGGGCATTCCCACACTTGCCATGCCATATCGACGTGACCCGACACTTGGAAATGTGGAATCGCGCAGGGTATACGACAGAAGGATCGCCGAGCTGATCCTGCCCTACAAACCGGATTATATCTTTCTCCTCGGATGGATGCGCGTTCTGAGCGGGGAGTTTATAAAGCGCTTTCCCGGGAAAATCCTCAACCTGCATCCGGCGCTGCCTGGCGCATTTCCTGGAACCCATGCGATAGAGCGGGCATGGGACGCCTGCGCAAGGGGCGAGATCAGCGAAAGCGGCGTGATGGTGCATTCTGTTCCGGACGAAGGTGTCGATTCCGGCCCCGTAATCGATTTCGAACGCGTGGCGATGTGGCGAGACGAGAGTCTGGACGCCTTCGAGGAGCGGATGCATTCGACCGAGCATGCCCTCGTCGTCCGGGCCGCGACCCGCCTTGTTTCGGCAATAATACCCGGCACAAAGGAGAACTATTGATGCCACAGGCAATTCTTTCCGTATACGACAAGACAGGTCTTGTCGATCTTGCACGACGGCTCACCGATCTCGGCTGGCACCTTCTTGCGTCGGGCGGCACGGCAAAAGCCCTCAGGGCCGCGGGAATCGATGTCGAAGAGATCGCCGGCTATACCGGCGCCCCGGAAATCCTCGGCGGAAGGGTAAAGACCCTTCATCCTGCCATTCACGGAGGGATACTCGCCCGGGCTTCCGGAAAGGATCTCGAGGAAATCGAAGGCCTCGGGTACAAAGCCGTCGACATGGTCGTGGTGAACCTCTACCCCTTCGAGAAAACGGCAGCCAATCCAGCCTCAAGCCGCGATGAGATCATCGAACAGATCGACATCGGAGGCGTAGCCCTCATCAGGGCGGCGGCAAAAAATCACGAGAGAGTGACAATTCTCTGCGATATCGCCGATTATGCACCGGCTATCGCGGAAATAGAGGCTGCGGGAACCGTGCCCGAGTCCATGCGACGCGCATTGGCAGCCAAGGCTT